>JANYCB010000137.1 GCA_025360485.1 Methylotenera sp.
CCGTATTCACCGTTTTGTATGCACCCGCTTCTATGGCTTTGGTAGAGCCTATTACATCAGCAATCACTATCCACCAATCGTGCGGCACGTCAGCATGGGTGAGGCTTCGCGTTGCCTCTTCAAATGAATTAATGGCGGGTAGATGTCGATAAAAATCAGACGATTCAGGATTTGGGAATTGGCTTTTTAAAGTCATCATTAATTATAATAAATTTTAGTTGTAAAAAGGCGAATGCATTTTGCATCGTCATTCCGAGAGATTTATTCGTTAATCAAACGACGATGGCTTTCGTATGGTTTTGACTTTAATCCCCTTGCCGCGCCTTCGGCTTGAGCCAGCAGATGGATAAGCGGCGAGGACTGTTGAGTGCTGAAAGCACGAGTTCCGCAACCGCCCAGATGCGGCGCTAAGACCGAAGGAAACAAGTGGCAGCGGGGTGTCTTTTGCTTTGGTTACTTTCCTTTGGACAAGCAAAGGAAAGTAACTCGCCAGTCGCGCGAGAGCGACTAAGGTTGCGTCTCCATTTGCTATTAGCTAATATGCAGAAATTGCCATCTAACCAAATGAATTTCAATAATTTTTTATGAGAACTCTCATCAATCAAAATATTAATATAGAGACCCATAGGTCTCTATATTAATTGCTAGAGGCTAAGGATTCCAGAATGTCACTCGATTTACTCTCAACCGTTACCGCAGCAGGAGCGGTAATCTCTATTTCAGCAAGCATTCTGACTCAGCATCTGGAGCGGAAGCATCGTGGCAAAGAAACACTGGAGGAGCGCATCAACAAATTGACCTCTGCACTTTCTGATTCCAGTCGCCTCGTGGCGGAGGTTGAAAGGGAAATTCAATCACGACAAAACCTCGTTGTTGAGTTAAAAAACGATGCTGAAAAGTATCAGAAACTTGTAAGTATTAATCAAGAACAGGTCAACGCTGTAGCTCAACTCCTTCAAGGGGAGTTGAGAAAAGAGGGAACCAAGTCGTTTTGGATGGGCGTCGCAGTCAATTTTATTTTCTTTGTTCTTGGTGCACTCGTTTCTTGGTTTATGTCTCCTGGCTTGTAACCCCTCTATCAAGCGGGACGCGCTAAAGCGCGCCCCTTATGTCAAGGTTAACCCAATACAACTTCCACCAAATTATCACTAAACGTCGTGGAATGCCCCATATCCCCAAACTCCGCCGCACTAATACAATTCACCGTGCCTTTGTTTAGCTGACGCCAGTAACCAAGAGTAGCGACTACAATACCTGGGTTTACATCTTTGGTAATACGCGCATCGCCCTCAAACGCGCCACGGCCATTAAACACCTTGACCTTTGCGCCCTCTGCAATGCCACGCGTGGCGGCATCCAACGGGTTAATCATCACAAACTGTTCGCCTTGACCTTTGATTTTCTCTGTCACATTGGCGTAGCAACTATTTAAAAAACCATGACTCTTGGGTGAAATAATGCTGAGCGGGTATTTTTTCGCCAATTCCGGGTTAGTTTCCGCGCTCTCTCGGTTCGCCACATAATCCGGCAGCGCGTCTAAATCTTCACCCGGTTGAAAACCTTCGTACATCTGACGAAATGGGCCTGCCACAAAGTTTTTAGCACCTTCCACCATGAACATACATTTACCTGTTGGCGTGGGAAAATTACCGTTTTTATGCGGAGCGCGGTCATCTTTGGTGCCTACTTTCAGCTTAGCAAAGCCGTGCTCGCGCATATAGGCCAAATCGTAGCCATCACAAGCGGGCGCATCCCAAGCTACATAGTTTTCTAAACATTCGCTGTCAGACCATTTGAAGTTGTCTTCTTTAAAGCCTAGCCGTTTTGCTAATCGGCGGAAGATTTCATTATTCGGCAACGCCTCGCCTGGCGGCTCGATACATTTGGCGTTGTATGTGAGGTATAAATGCCCCCAACTTAAAATCATATCTTCCATCTCCGCGCCCATAGCGGCTGGCAACACGATGTCGGCATAGGCGGCAGTGTCGGTAATAAAGTGATCAGCCGCGATGGTGAATAAATCTTCGCGCATGAGGCCTTTAACAATTTTGTCTGTTTCTGGCGATTGCGTAACAGGGTTAGTGTTCCACACCATTAAAGATTTTATCGGCGTTTTCAGTTTAACTTCACCCGTTAACACGCGACCAAGTTGCAGAATATTGGCAACCTGCGTGCCTTCTGGAATCAAATCGGGACGGCAAATCACATCAAATTTATAGGGGTGCTCCCACACGGGGAACTGCAATATACCTCCGCCCACATGTCGCCAAGCACCAATCAGTGCGGGCAAGCAAGTCACTGCACGAATGGCTTGGCTGCCGCCATAGTTGCGCTCTAACGCCACGCCAATACGAATCGCCGCAGGCGAGGTAGTCGCGTACTCACGTGCAAATTTGCGAATGTCCTCGGCAGGAATACCGGTGATTTTCTCTGCCCACTCTGGTGTGCGGGTTTTAGCACGTGCAGCCAGTTCCTTAAATCCAACAGTGTAGTTGTCGATATAATCTTGGTCTTGCAGGCCTTCCGCAATAATCACGTTCATCATCGCCATTGCCAGTGCGCCATCGGTACCGGGTTTGGGGGCAATATGCCAATCGGCCTCTTTTGCGGTTTTAGAGGCGTAAGAATCGACCACCACCACTTTGACGCCTTTTTTCTGTGCTTCGTGAATAATGTGCCAGTGATGCAAATTGGTAGAAACTGAATTGGATGCCCACACCACGATGTATTTGGAATGAATAAAACTTTCAGGGTCTACGCCAGCAGTCGGCCCCACTGTCAATAACCATGCGGTGCATGAACCTTCGCCACAGAAGGTGCGCTCGGTCACCGTTGCGCCGAGACGGTTGAAGAAGGCATCGCCGCCATTCAAACCGTGCACCAAGCCTTGGTTGCCCAAGTAGCTGGCTGGCATAATCGTTTGCGGACCATCGGTTTTAATAATCGCCTGCCATTTATCCACAATCGTGTCTAAAGCTTCATCCCAGCTGATGCGCTGAAACTGCTTGCTACCTTTGGGGCCAGTGCGCTTCATGGGGTAGAGCAGACGGTCAGGGTGGTAATGACGTTTCTCGTAATCTTTAAGCTTGACGCACAAACCGCCGCGCGTCATCGGGTGCTCTTTATTGCCTGTGACTGAAATGAGTTTTTTATCTTTTACCGTGTACACCATTGAGCAGGTGTCTGGGCAGTCGTGGGGGCAACCGCCATGGAAAGTTTTAGTATCTAAATCTACAGGCTTATTCATTACAAATATCTCCCAATCAGTTATTTAGCATCATCGTTTTTTTAATTTTAAAGGCAACTATATACCTAGTTGTATAGCCATGCAATTATTTTATCTTCAGCCAGAAACAAGATTAAAATGCTGCTTATGAACAAACCATTGCAACTGTTAAACAACCTAACTCCAGCCCAATTTTTGGGCGAATATTGGCAGAAAAAACCATTACTGATTCGCCAAGCAATTCCAAATTTTAAGGGGTTGCTTGATGCCAATGAACTAGCTGGCTTAGCCTGTGAAGAGGAAGGGCAATCTAGAATTGTGCAGTTTAAAAAATCGAAATGGTCTGTAAAAAAAGGGCCATTTGATGACGCTGATTTTGCAAAGTTACCGAAAAAGAATTGGACGCTTTTGGTGCAAAGCGT
This sequence comes from Methylotenera sp., assembly GCA_025360485.1. Classification (GTDB taxonomy): domain Bacteria; phylum Pseudomonadota; class Gammaproteobacteria; order Burkholderiales; family Methylophilaceae; genus Methylotenera_A. The sequence continues at coordinate 3,649 of JANYCB010000137.1, forward strand.
TAATCACCATCTACCTGAAGCGACAGATTTGTTGAGCTTGTTTAATTTTATCCCACACGCACGGCTAGATGACTTAATGGTGAGCTACGCGCCTGAGGGCGGCGGCGTGGGCGCGCATGTTGATTCGTACGACGTTTTTTTGTTGCAAGGTAGCGGTAAACGCAATTGGAAGATCAGCACCCAGACCGACCTTAGCCTATTGGAGGATGCGCCTTTACGCATACTAAAAAACTTTAAACCCGAGCAGGAATGGGTGCTAGAGGCAGGCGATATGCTCTACTTGCCGCCACAAATCGCACATTTTGGAATATCTGAAAGTGACGATTGCATGACTTATTCGATTGGTTTTAGAGCGCCGAAAACCCAAGAACTCATGCATGAATTTTTGAGCTATTTACAAGACAATATTAACGAAGAAGGTTTATATAGCGACCCTCATTTAAACCTACAAAATCATCCGTCAGAAATTAGCGATAAAATGATTGAACAAGTAAATGCGATGCTGAATAAAATCACTTGGGACAAAAATAGTGTGGCGGATTTTTTAGGGAAGTATTTAACTGAACCCAAGCTGGATATCGTTTTTGAGCCAGCGCGTAAAATATCAAAAAGTGAATTTACTAAACAATTGGCTAAAAAAACTTTGCGATTAAGTTTAAAATCTCAAATGCTTTTTACGCATAATCACTTTTATTTGAATGGTGAAAAATTAACCGTACCTGATGCGCAGATGCGCTGGTTGCGTGATTTGGCCGATAAGCGTTATTGCAAAACACCTGCCCTGCAAGCCAATATCCACGCGGTGCTGGCTGAAACATTATTTGAATGCTATTTAAGTGGTTTCTTGATGTTAAGTAAGGATTGAGGAGCTTAAAATGAGTGAGTCTGAATTACAACCGAACAGCATTATTTTGGGCGAACGCAATTATGAAGCTGCGCTTGATGAAGTGATTGCGCGTGCGAATAGCGAACTGCTGATTTTTGACCAGGATTTTGTGCATGGCAATTATGCCAGTGTTGCACGCCATGAAGTATTAAGCGACTTTCTAAGCAAAGACCCCCTAAGCAAACTCACGATTATTTTGCAATCGGCAGAACATTTTGTGAAGAATTGCCCAAGATTATTTGAGCTGCTAAAACGGTATAGCCACAAAATGACCGTGTATGAAACCAACGATGTTGCAAAAGTGGCCAAAGATTGTTTTGTGATTGCCGATAAAAGCCACTATCTACGCCGTTTTCACATTGATCAAGCGCGTTTTAAATTTGCGTTCGAAGACGCAATTGAAGCCGCTAATTTGAATATGCGGTTTGATGAACTACTGGAGGAAACCGCGGATACGGTCTCGGCTACCAAGCTAGGCTTATAAGCTAAGCAACCTTGTGATTAGAGAGAAATGAAAAAGTTACTTTTCGCTTTGCTGATGATGAGTTTTTCTGCTTTTGCAGAGACTGAATTCAAAATTATTACACTGCAACATCTTTTTGCTAGTGATTTATTGCCCATTGTCGAACCGATGGTAGGTGCCGATGGCGCTGCGAATGGCATGAATAATCAGCTTATTGTGCGCGCTGGGCCTGAACGTATGCGCGAGATTGAGGCAATTGTCGCTAAGCTGGACGTGGCAAGAGTGAATCGCAAAATCACTGTAAAAGCCAGTAACAACGTGCAAACACAGCAAGAACGTACCGAAGCCAACGGTGCGGTAAAAGTGGATAAAGTCACCATTGCCAACGATAGACGTGCGGCACCCAATACTGGTCGCGTAGAGGTTGATCGCAACAGCAGCAATTCCACCCAAAACAGCAACCAATTTGTGAGCGTGTTAGATGGTGAACGCGCATTTATTCGCGTCGGACAGAGTGTGCCATTTACACAAGAATGGGTGACCATTACGCGGCGCTATGTGCAAATTGAACGTACAACAGACTGGCGAGAAATTTCGACAGGTTTTGCGGTGCGTCCGCGTACGGTGGGTAACCAAGTAGAATTAGAGATTACGCCGCGCATTGCAAAATTAAATAGCAGTGGCTATATTGACTTTGAAGATTTAAAAACTACCTTACGCGTCAACCTAGGGGATTGGGTGGATATTGGTGGCACAATGCAAACAAATGATGATGTTAGTCGTAAAATTTTAGGCTTACAAAATATTTCTAGTCAGCAAAAATCGAGCTTAATGATTAAAGTTGAGTAGCATAGCGGCATAATAATTGGGTAGACCTGAAACTTAAATTGAAGTTTTAGCTGTAAATTGTTGCAAAATAACGATTTTTTAGCTTAAATTCATCATTAATCCAAAAAATACTGGAATGTTTTATAATTGCTGGTAAAATTCAAGGCACTCGGTTGGGCTAAAGGTGGTCCGCCGTATCTGGTTTAACTTTAGTTCATATCGTAAGGGATACAAAAAATGACACGTTCCGCTCTATTAGCTGCATTATTAGCACTTGCTTTAACTGCATGTAACAAACCTGCTGAAGCTCCAGCGCCTGAAGCTGCTCCTGCTGCTGAAATGGCACCAGCAGCTGCTCCTGCTGAAGCTGCACCAGCAGCTGCTCCTGCTGAAGCTGCACCAGCTGCTGCTCCTGCTGAAGCTGCACCAGCTGCTGCTCCTGCTGCTCCTGCTGCTCCTGCTGCTCCTGCTGCTCCTGCAGAAGAGAAAAAATAAGTTAGAAACTAATTTAGTTTTTAATATTATTTAGCGAAAAAGCCGACTTCATGTCGGCTTTTTTGTTGTGATTTATTTATATTAAGCTTGCTAAAAGCTTCGCCAGGCGAAACCTTCCACTTGATCTGCAATTCCTACCCAATCACTTTCACAACCAAGTGCTTGGCTTAGCGCATTTTTTGCCAACGCTTGCGTGTTATTTTTTGCGCTTAAATGCGCAGCGATAATATGTTTGAGCTTACTGTTATCAAGTTTGCCTAATAGCGCTGCAGCGCTTTCATTATCCAAATGCCCAAGCCTACTGCCCACGCGCTTTTTGAGGGGCCAAGCATAAGGGCCGTTCTCAAGCATCTGCAAGTCGTGGTTACATTCCAGCACCAGCGCGTCACATCCACCCAATACTTGCTCTATGTGCTGCGTTGTAGAGCCTGCGTCCGTCAACACCCCTAATTTATAATGGCCGTCTGTAAAAGTGAATTGCGTCGGCTCGCGCGCATCGTGTGGCACGGGGTAAGGCGAAATTTCGATTTGTTCGATTTGAAAAATACTGTGACTATCGATAATATTAATTTGGATGTTGGCTTGCTCTGGTAGATAACGCTCGCACATTTTTAAGGTTCCGTGCGATAACCACACAGGGACGCCATACTTAGCCGCAAATTTAAAAGCGCCTTTAGCATGGTCGTCATGCTCGTGCGTGACCAAAATACCAGTAATTTGCTCTGGCACTAAAGCTAGCCTTTGTAAGCGTTTTGTAATCTCGTTAGTGCCCAAGCCACAATCCAGCAATAGCCTCGTGGATGCCTTCTCTATCACCATGCAGTTACCAGCACTACCACTGCCTAATGATGCAAAACGCATTATTTCAATTGATCATATAGTAGCGAAATAATGCGGTTACCTGTGCTGCTGCGGTTGTGGCTGCCATCAGCATCCACCACATTTACACGGGTTGCACCAGTTTCAGTTTCAGCTACTTTAATGCGGTATTGCTTGGCAGGATCCGTTTTACCATCGTCGCCTTTCCAAAACTTCAGCTTATCCACAATGGTTTTTTCTTCTTTTGGCTTAGATTTATTTTCGACTTCATCATCGTTACCCCAGAATTTCAACTTGTCGAGCAAGCCTTTTTTCTTGGTCGGGCCATCGTCAATATCCACATCGGCATAACGTACATAAAACAACCCTTTTGAACGATCTTTATCTTCAATTACAAAGCCGACTCTATCCAGCGCCAAGCCCACACGACGCCAGCCGCGATCGAACGGGTCATTCAAATTAAGGCTGACGCTACTATCCGCTTCTTTCACTACTTCTGCGCGTTTTTCACTCACAGGGTTAGCGGCAATTTCTTGCGCGCGTTTATCAGCAACACCCAATTTAACCATTAAACGACGTAATAATTCTGCATCCAATTCAGCCGCATTTTCCTCTTCTGTTTTAGTGCCTTTATCAGCATCTGCACGGTAACCAGTATCGATTTTACCAATATTAGTCTGCACCTCATTTTTACCATTATCCGGTGCGCTATTAACCGTGCGATGCGTCATGTAGATTTCGGTTGAACCTTCTTTTTCGCCGCGTTCTAAGCGGGTACGGAATTTACGTCTATCGGCAAAACCTGAAAGTTTATCCAGCCACTTATCAAATTTTTCACCTACATTTTTCTTGTCATCGCCAGCCTTAATCGCATCCGCTTCTATCCATTCTGTTTCCATCACGCCCGTATCAGCATTTTCCACGCGCACTGCAAAGCCCTGATCTATCCAAAACTCGCGTACGACTGGCCAAATTTTCTCTGCAGGTGCATTCACAATTAGCCAGCGCTGCGCACCAGCTTTTTCCATACGCACTCCATCAGCGTTTGGTAAAACCTTTTCTACACCTGCTTCTTGGCCATCTTGGCCCTGACTATAGGTGTTATAGGTAGTGGTGCCACCTGGCACGCTATAGGCATCGCTCGAGTTTACCGAAGTTAAGTCGGGCGGAACCTCAAGCGGGCGCGAGCGCCCAGCACCTTTGTAATCAGACGTATTGTCGATAAACGGAATGTGATCGCAAGCGCTTACCAATATGGCAAGCAGTGCAACCGTGATTAGCTTAGAGTTCACTTTCTGATTCATGTTTCTACCACCATTTACAATAATTAATACAATATAAAATCAAACCAAATCAACTAAACAAGCTCCGCTTGACGCATCGCCAAACGTAGCACATCGTGAAACTGTGCAGATAAATTCACCATCGGCAAGCGGATGCCCATTTTAATCAAACCCATCTGTTGCAAGACCCATTTCACAGGGATTGGGTTCGCTTCGATGAATAATTTTTGATGCAACGCAAACAATTTTGCGTTAATTTCACAGGCTTTTTTAACGTTGCCAGTCATCGCCGCCACACACATTTCATGCATTAATTTTGGTGCCACATTCGCTGTGACAGAAATCACACCATGGCTACCAAGCAGCATTAACGCCATGCCTGTGGCATCATCGCCACTGTAAATCGCAAACTCTTTTGGCGCTCTCAACAATAAATCGGTTCCCCGTTCAATGCCACCAGTCGCATCTTTAATACCTACAATATTTTTGATGCTGGCCAGCCTTAGCACCGTGTCATTACTCATATCACAACTGGTACGGCCTGGCACATTATATAAAATCTGCGGAATATCCACCGCCGCCGCAATCGCCGCAAAGTGCTGATACAAACCTTCCTGTGTAGGTTTATTGTAATAAGGTGTTACCAACAAACATGCATCTACCCCTAAGGCTTTGGCTTTAGCGGTTAGTTCAATCGCCTCACTCGTTGAATTTGCTCCAGTACCTGCAACCACCGCAATGCGGCCATTAACGTAATCAACCGTGGTTTGAATCAGCAAACAATGCTCATCCAAGTCTACCGTAGGAGATTCGCCTGTCGTGCCAACAATCACGATGCCATCGGTACCAGCATTGATATGGAAATCAATCAGTGCGCGCAATGCATCCAAATCCAAACTTCCATCGTCAAACATTGGCGTGACAATAGCAACCATACTGCCTTGCAACATATCAAAACCTGCTAAAAATAAAGTCTACTATTTTAACCGAAACTACTTACTTAATGCGAAAACTCTCTAAAAATCAATAAACAGCTACGATTCATGAAGTAATTAAACTGCATATAACCATACACAATAAAGATATACAAAAATATTCTTTTTATATATATAAGAATCACTTTATATTGTCGTTCTGAACAATTAATTCACTAACGCACAAGCTTTATTTTGTGTTGAATGTAAAGCTTGCAGCAAGCTATTTGCTTGCTTGAAACGCGGTATAATACTGAAAGACTTAATTGAAGCCAAACACAATATGACAACAAATTTTCATCAATACATTATGATTTTGCTCGGCACGGTGCTAGTAAACAATATCGTGCTGGTTAAGATTTTGGGTTTATGTCCATTTATGGGTGTTTCTAAAAAATTAGAAGCTTCCATTGGCATGGCTGCTGCAACAGCATTTGTATTGACAATTGGCTCGATGACAAGCTGGGCCATCAATCACTATTTGCTTGAGCCGAATCACCTAGAATATTTACGCACGCTGTCGTTTATTGTCGTGATTGCAGGCGTAGTGCAATTTACTGAGATCGTCATGGAAAAAAGTTTTCCCTTGCTCTATCAAATGCTTGGCATTTTCCTACCACTTATCACCACCAATTGTGCGGTGCTGGGCATTCCACTACTTAATGCGCAATCGAGCCACGGGCCAATAGAATCAGGCTTGTACGGCTTTGGTGGTGCAGTAGGTTTTTCGATGGTATTGATTTTATTTGCCTCCATGCGCGAACGTTTAGAGGCTGCTGATGTGCCCAAAGTATTTCAGGGCTCTGCCATTGCCATGATTACTGCCGCGCTCATGAGCCTCGCTTTTATGGGCTTTGCAGGCCTAGATAAGTATTAGGCAATTTATTAATTCATGTTAACCGCCTTATACATCATGATCAGCTTGGCTTTGGTGCTGGGCGCTTTATTGGGCTTTGCTGCGCTCAAATTCAAAGTCGAGGGTGACCCACTCATCGCGCGCATTGATGCCATTTTGCCGCAAACACAATGTGGTCAATGCGGATTCCCTGGTTGTAAACCTTACGCCACGGCCATTGCCGAAGGCCGCGCCGACATTAACCAATGCCCGCCTGGCGGCGATGCGGGCGTACATGCTTTGGCAGATTTACTGGGCGTAGAATACAAGCCATTGAATGCCGAGAACGGTGTGGAAAAACCAAAATCTATCGCCTTTATCGATGAGGCCGTTTGCATTGGTTGTACCTTGTGCATTCAGGCTTGCCCTGTGGATGCCATTTTAGGCGCCGCCAAGCACATGCACACCATTATTGCAAGTGAGTGCACAGGCTGTGAGCTATGTGTGGCACCGTGCCCAGTCGATTGCATCACGATGGAACCAATCGCTGAAACGCCCGATAACTGGAAGTGGAAATACCCCATCATTCCGATTAAACCAACCTTTACTCTTTAAAAATAAATGAACGCATTGGTAAACTTTTCTAAGATTTTCAAATTTCATGGCGGCGTACATCCCCCTGAAAACAAAACTCAATCTACGCATCTGCCGATTGGGCATTTAAGCCTGCCTGAAAAATTAGTGCTGCCGCTGAGGCAACACGTCGGTAATATGCCCAAATTAAAGGTAGCCCTGGGCGACAAAGTGTTAAAAGGCCAGTTGCTCGCAGAGGCAGAAGGTACGGTGTCTGCAGCCATTCATGCGACTACATCTGGAACAATCACAGCGATTGAAGATGCGGTCATTCCTCATCCTTCAGGCTTGCCAGATAGATGCATCACCATTACTCCAGATGGCAAAGAAGAATGGATTAAACGTCAGCCACAAGATTGGCGCAATACTGATTGCCAAACATTAGTCGCCAGTTTGCGTTCATCGGGCATTGTAGGCTTGGGCGGCGCCACTTTTCCTACGCACATCAAACTGCGCGCAGATAGAAAATCGGGTGTACATACGCTCATTATTAACGCTGCCGAGTGTGAACCTTATATCACCTGCGATGATATGCTGATGCGCGAACGCGCCGACGAAATTGTAAAAGGCATTGAAATCGCTCAATATTTACTTGGCGTAGAAAAAGTTTTAATTGGCATTGAAGACAACAAACCTGAGGCTGCCGCCAGTATGCGCGCCGCTACTGCAAACAATAACATGCAAGTAGTAGTAGTGCCTACGCTATACCCTAGCGGCGATGCCCGCCGTTTGGTGCATTTGGTGTTGGGCACAGAAATTCCTTACGACAAGCGCTCTACCGAAGTCGGCTTGCAAGTGTTTAACGTAGCGACCGTGTTGGCTTTGTACCGCTATTTTGAATTTGGCGAGCCTAGCTTAAGCCGCATTGTTTCGATGACAGGCAGTGTCAATCAACCACAAAACTTTGAAGTGTTATTTGGTACGCCGTTGCCGCATTTGGTCAAAGCGGCGGGTGGTGCCAAACCAGAAACTACGCACTATATTATAGGTGGCCCGATGATGGGGTTTGATTTGCCAGACGAAAACGTACCCATTACCAAAGCAGCCAATTGCATTATTGCTGCTTCGCCAAATTTATTCGCGCCGCCACCGCCTGCCATGCCTTGCATACGCTGCGCGCGCTGTGCCGATGCCTGCCCAGTCAACCTGCAGCCGCAAGAGTTGTATTGGTTTGCCAAAGCCGATAATTTTGAAAAAGCCAACGACTACAAATTGTTCGATTGCATCGAATGCGGCGCCTGTAGTTACGTTTGCCCAAGCAACATCCCGCTGGTGCAATATTATCGCTACGCTAAAAGCGAAATTATCGCTATCGATAAGGCGCATGAGGCGGCTGATTTGGCGCGTGAGCGCAATGATTTTAGATTGGCGCGCATTGAGCGCGAAAAACTCGAACGGGCGCAAAAACATGCGGAGCGTGCGGAAGCTACTAAAGCGGAAGCAGCAAAAAATGCGTTAGAAAATCAAATAAGCACTGCCCCAGAAACCAATATCCAAGCGGGTGTTGGCGATGCTCAAAAAGCCGCGATTACTGCCGCAATAGAACGTGCTAAAGCGCAAAAATTAGCGGCACAACAAGCTGGCGAAGCGCCTAAAAATGTGGCTAATGCAGATGAAAGCATAAAAAAAGAAATTGCCGAAATCGATGCGCGACGAGAATCTGTCGGCCTAGAAACGAATGTAGAAAAACCTGCTGTTGATACAGAAAAACAAGCCAAAATCGCGGCTGCGATAGAGCGCGCAAAAGCTGCGAAAGTGGCGGCTGAAGCGGCAAAACAAAACCTGACTAAAGAAGACTAGTTAAGAAAGCATAAATGAATCGTTCACCCTACATTTTTGATGCGCCAAGCGTGAGCGCTATGATGCTCAAAGTATTGCTTGCACTTGTGCCTGGCATCATCACCTACTTATGGGTGTTTGGTGGCGGCATTTTGGTGACTCTTACTTTGGCGACTTTAACGGCATTATTCGCTGAAGCCGCCATGCTTAAATTGAGACGTCGACCTATACAGCCATTTTTAATGGATTTCAGTGCAGTGATTACCGCATGGTTATTGGCGTTGGCGATTCCGCCACTCGCACCGTGGTGGCTGATTGTAGTGGGCACTTTGTTTGCGGTTGTGGTCGCTAAGCAATTATATGGTGGCTTGGGTTATAACCCATTCAACCCCGCCATGATTGGCTACGCAGTACTTCTTATCTCGTTTCCTGCTATCATGACCAAATGGCCAGCCGCCTTGCAATTGGCGCAAACCAAATTGAGTTTTTCTGACCAATTTCATTACATTTTCAGCGGGCTTCTGCCAAATGAAGTTAAGCTGGATGCGGTTACCAGCGCTACACCGCTGGATTACTTAAAAACGCAACTCATGCTGAAACATGACGTCGCAAGTATTAAAGAAGCGCCTTTATTCGGCACACTAGGTGGCAAAGGCGGCGAGTACGTAACGATGGCCTATTTAGTCGGCGGCCTGTATTTATGGCAACAAAAAATCATTAGTTGGCATTTACCCACTGCCTTCTTAGGTGCTCTGGCATTAATTTCTGGCGCGTTTTGGTTGTTGGATTCTACACATTTTGCTTCACCGCTGTTTCATTTGTTTAGCGGCGCCAGCATGTTGTGCGCGTTTTTTATTATCACTGACCCAGTAAGTGGGCCAACTACACCTAAAGGCAAGCTCTACTTTGCCGCGGGAGTGGCGCTAATTACTTATTTAGTCCGTGTGTATGGTGGCTACCCAGACGGTGTAGCCTTTGCGGTAATATTTATGAATATTTGCGTGCCGCTGATTGACGCCAGCACTCAACCGCGCGTATTTGGACATGAGAAGTAGAGAAAATGACTGAATCTATTATCAAACATACCGCGAAAACAGTAATGGTCATGGTTGTATTTAGCTTAGTTGGCACGCTTTTTCTTACTAAGACTTATTTAGTGACTAAGGCACCGATTGAGGCAAGTGAAGCATTTGAAAAAATGAAATCATTTGAGCAAGTTTTACCTGCCAATCAATACAACAACAACTTACTTAAAGACTTTATTGAAATACCAGCAGGCGGTGAACTAAATAACCACGCGCCAACCAAAGCTTTTGTTGCAAGGCTAGCTGGTAATGCCACAGCAGTGATATTAGAAGCTACTGCGCGCGATGGTTACAGTGGGGATATTAAGCTGCTGATTGCAGTACACAAAGATGGCAGCCTAGGCGGCGTGAGGGTTATAAAACATAAAGAAACGCCAGGTTTGGGCGATTACATTGATATTGCGCACGGCGATTGGATTAAACTTTTTGACGGCGAATCACTCACAAAGACGATTGATGAAAAATGGAAGGTTAAAAAAGATGGTGGCCAATTTGACTTTATGGCCGGCGCAACCATCACACCGCGAGCCGTTGTAAAGGCTACACATGGTGCACTAAACTATGTTGCAAAAAACCGAAACACATTGTTTGCAGAACATTCTGCAATAAATAAGTAGCAAAGGAGCCATCATGGCGACATATAACGAAATTATTGAAAACGGTTTATGGAAGCAAAACCCAGGCGTGGTGCAGTTGCTGGGCTTATGCCCAACCTTGGCCATGACCACCAGCATGGTGAATGGCTTTTCACTTGGCTTGGCCACTGCGGTGGTGATGTGCGTAAGTAACGCATCAGTTTCACCTGTGCGTCAATATATTCCCAAAGAAATCCGCAATCCGGTTTTTATTTTAATCATTGCCGCTTTAGTAACAATTATCGACTTAAGCATGAACGCATTTTTACACCCGCTACATGCAGTGCTGGGTATTTTTATCCCGTTAATCGTCACTAATTGTATTGTACTGGCACGGGTTGAGTCATTTGCAGCCAAAAATCCTACGCTGCCATCTGCCTTAGATGGGTTTATGATGGGGTTTGGCTTGGCGTGTGTATTGGCTGTATTGGGCGGTATTCGCGAAATTATTGGCAAGGGTACGCTGCTATCTGGCATTGAGTTAATTATTCCGCAAGCCAAAACCTGGGTCATTCACGTGATTCCAAATTATCACGGCTTTTTATTGGCGGTATTGCCACCGGGCGCTTTTATTGGCTTGGCTTGTTTAATCGCAACGCGCAATTGGGCCGAGCTACGTAAATCAAAACCCACGCCAACGATGGGGCAAGATAAACCCAGCGGCTCGCTTAAACCTGCGCATTAAAATCAAAAAGCGATGAACGCAGAAAAACGTGCTGAAATTTTTAAGCGACTTTCTGCGGCCATTCCACAACCCGCCACAGAGCTTGAGCACAACAGCACATTTGAATTGCTAATTGCTGTCATTTTATCGGCACAAGCTACCGACAAGGGCGTCAATATTGCCACACGTAAGCTTTTTAAAATCGCCAATACACCTCAGGCGATTTTTAATTTAGGTGTTGAAGGTTTAGAGAGTTACATCAGAACCATAGGTTTGTATCACGCTAAAGCTAAAAATGTCATTGCCTGTTGCACGCTACTGGTTCAAAAGCACAACAGCCAAGTGCCCAATACCAGAGCAGCTCTCGAGGCATTGCCTGGTGTAGGCCGAAAAACTGCAAATGTGATTTTAAATACTGCTTTTGGTGAGCCCACAATCGCTGTTGATACGCATTTGTTTCGACTAGGCAACCGCACCAAACTTGCCACTGGCAAAAATGTGCTGCAAGTCGAGCAAAAATATTTGAAGACTATTCCAAAAGAGTTTATGCACGATGCGCATCATTTATTGATTTTGCATGGCCGCTACACCTGCACCGCACGCGCGCCAAAGTGCGGCGAATGTTGTATTGTAGATTTATGTGAATATGCGCACAAAGTAATACCAAAACCGCACCTCATGGCAGGCGAAATATGAAAGTCGCGACGGGATTAGCCATTGGTGCGACGCCATCGCCAGAATTGGCTGCTAAGGCGGTTGAATCTGCAATGGCTAAAGCCAGTATTCATGCGCCTTCCAGCGTATTGCTATTTCTCACTTCAGAATTCGCTGCAGATCCTCAATCTGCCATTAAAGCTGCCGCCAAGGCCGCCAGTTGCACGCAAATTATTGGCTGCTCTGCAACAGGGATTTTTACTGAAGAAGACTGGGTAATTGATAGTCCAGCCGCTGCCGCAATGGTGTTTTCAGACTTAAATTTCAGCCACCCAAAGGCTGAAGATACACAACAAAATAGCCATTTATTACTCACCCTAACTGCGCCCAATGCCATCAATACAACCTGGCTGAATCCTGATGGACTCAATCAATCTGTGCTTAGATTTGGCGGCGTTTCTGGCGATGCCATTGGGCACGGACCATTTTCAGTATGGCAAAATGGCAAGGGCACCACGCAAGGCTACTGTGAAGTATCACTTAACAACATCGCGATGGCAGTCGCTGCTTCGCACGGCTTAAAAGTAATCTCTTCACCGCGCAGAATTACCGCAAGCAAAGGGAATGATTTACGTACTATTGCCAGTTTGCCAGCACTCAATACACTCGCATCCGCATGGCAAAAGCACGCTAAAACCACGGATACTCCGCCCTATCATCAACTGATGGCGGTATATGCCAGCAAAGCCAGTATGCTTGAACGTGGCGAATACAGTGTTGCGTCTATCATTATAGAGAATGCTGATGATGCTTCTATTACCTTAACTAAATCGCTGCAAGTAGGCGATTGGCTAAGCTGGGCGATTCGCGATGTAGATGCCGCGCAAGTGGACATTGTGAAAACCGCTAGCGAGCTCAAGCAACAATTAGAATCAGAGCCCTCATTTGCATTGCTATTTTCATGTTTAGGCCGTGGGCCCTATTTTTATAATGGCACCGATCAAGATTTGGCGCTTATCAAAACGCTATTCCCAAATTTACCCATCATTGGTTTTTATGGCAACGGCGAAATCGCCCCCATCAACGGTATTAACGAGTTGCTGCAATATTCCGCCGTATTGGGATTATTTGCTAAAAGCAAAGTAGCCTATTTATGAGCATTTTTAATGCGCTATGAGTTTGTTTAATCCTTCGCGCGATGAAGTTCGCGAGTTTTTTTTTGACGCTTGGGCAAAATTTAAAACGTCGCAAACACTCACTGATTTAGAAAAAATAGGCTTGAGCGTGATGCTCTTGCACCCTGAGTACCACGCCATGTTGGACGCACCAGCGCAATTTAAACATCAAGCTTACTATCCTGAGTTGGGCGAAACCAACCCGTTTTTACACATGAGTTTGCACTTATCCATACTTGAGCAAATTAGCATCAATCAGCCTATTGGCATTGCCAGTATTTATGAAAAACTAAAAATTAAACATCTGGCAGAACATGACGCCCAACATGAAATTTTAGAATGCCTTGCAGAAAGCATCTGGCATGCTCAGCGCAACAACACAGGCTTAGATACAAGCTATTATGAACAATTATTACAACAAAAGGTCAACAAACTTGCCTAAAGCTCACTTGCCTAAAGCTAACTTAAATGGTTGAATACTAAATAATGACAACCCCTAATATGCACGACTGGCTTAATGAACACGGCGATTTTCTTTACCGATTTGCCTTGGCAAGATTACGCGATCCGCATTTAGCAGAAGATGTGGTGCAAGAAACTTTTTTAGCCGCGATTAAAAGCCCAGATTTTGCTGGGCAATCTGCTCCACGCACATGGCTAACAGGCATTTTGAAGCACAAAATTATTGATGTAATGCGTAAAAATGTACGTGAAATTGCCGCATCAGATTTAATGTCGGATGAAGACGCTAATATGGATGAGTTTTTTGATGAAACAGGCCATTGGGCAGAAAAACCATTAGCATGGGATATGCCTGAAGGTGCTTTAGAGCAAAAACAGTTTTTAGGTATTTTGCAAAGTTGTATGGAGAAACTGCCAGCTAAATTGGCGCAACTATTTTTGATGCGTGATGTGCATGAGACGGATAATGAAGAAATTTGTAAGGAATTGAATATCAGCGCGACCAATGCTTGGGTGATGTTGTATAGAGCCCGCATGGGATTAAGAAAGTGTTTAGAAATCAATTGGCTAGGAGCTTAAAGGTTTAAATTATGTTGGACTGCAAACAATCTAGTCAACTCATTTCACAATCGTTAGATCGTTCATTAACGCTACGTGAACGTTTTGCATTGCAGTTGCATCTAATCATTTGCGAATACTGCAAACGATTTAGTCAACAAGTGCAAACCTTACGCATTGCCTTAAAACAAATGGTCAATTCTATCGAAAACAATAGCATGATCGAAATGTCATCAGCAGCTAAAAAACGCATTGCAGACTTAGTTGAAGCTAATCACTCTCAAACCTAATATTTAACTAATTTTTTAAAGGAATTTTTTACATGAACTCAACAAATAAATCAGTATCATTGGCTGTAGCTGGCGCATTTGCTCTCTCTATCGGCGCAGCAAGCATTCACGCGGCTGAGAACCCATTCGCGATTAAATCGCTCAGCAGCGGTTACCAAGTAGCCGATGCAACTGCCGATGCTGGCACAAAAATGAAAGATGGTAAATGCAGCACTGGCAAGTGTGGCGCAAATAAGAAAAAAGCCGCTGCAGAAAAAGCCAAAGAAGGTTCTTGCAGTGCTGAAAAAATGAAAGATGGCAATTGCAGCGCCGAAATGAAAAAAGAAATGAGTGACAAAGCTGCAGAAGGCAAATGCAGTGCTGACATGAAAAAATCAATGGAAGGCAAATGCAGCGCAGAAATGATGGAAAAAACAAAATAGTAGCAACTAAGTTTTATTGATGTCGTCTATTGCAGACATTCACGGCGCGGGTTTGGGGTTAAAGCACGAGCTGATTCCCCAAATTCAAAACCTATATCAAACTTCCGCAATCTCTAATATCCACTTTGTAGAAATCGCGCCAGAAAACTGGATCGGTGCGGGCGGCAGGTCTGCTGCAGATTTAGCATGGTTTGTAGAGCGCTTTCCTATTGTTTGCCATGGATTATGTTTATCTTTGGGTGGCCCAGACCCCCTGAATATAGACTTTCTAAAACAAGTAAAACAGTTTCTGGCGCAAAATAAAATCCCACTCTATACCGAACATTTAAGCTTTTGCAGCGACATTCAACAGGATAAACCTGGCTATATGTATGATTTATTGCCGATACCATTTACTGAAGAAGCAGTGAAATATGTCGCACAACGCATCCGCCAAACTCAAGACCTATTAGGTCAACGTATCGCGATAGAAAACACTTCTTATTATGTGTCTGCGCCAATTTCAACCATGGATGAAATCACGTTCTTAAGCGCAGTGTTATCTGAGGCAGATTGTGACTTGCATTTGGACATTAATAATATTTACGTCAACAGCATAAACTTTAATTTTGATGCCGAAAATTTTCTAAAACAACTTCCTAGTGAACGCATTGTTTATAGCCACGTGGCTGGACACCTTCAATTAGAGTCAAATTTACTAGTAGATACACATGGTGAAAATATCATTGATCCAGTTTGGGTCCTGTTAAATCAGGCCTATGCAAGATTTGGCACTTTCCCAACATTGCTTGAGCGAGATATTAATATTCCGCCACTACCAGAATTGATATTTGAAATCGACAAAATTGCTAAGTTGCAAGCGCAGCACCAAATGAAGAAGGCTCGAGTAGCATAGTGCTAGACTTTCAGCGTTACCAAATTGCCTTCACTTCGCACATACGCGACCCTAGCGCCAATAAAAAACCCACAAAAGTAGCCGATGCTCGCATGGCGATTTACCGTGAGATTGTGTTCAATAATATTTTAGGTTCAGTTTCCGCTTGTTTTCCTGTCTGCAAAAACGTCTTGGGTGCTTGCGTTTGGCGCAAACTGGTGCGCCAATTTTTCGCCAGCTACCAAGCCAGCAGCCCCATTTTTAGGGAAATTCCACAGCAATTTTTACAGTTTTTAACTACTGTAGATAATTTACCCGCCTTTTTACAACAGCTTGCGCATTACGAATGGGTTGAACTAGCTGTTAGCTCGCAGCAAAACGCGATTATAAAACTCAGCAAAAAAATCGATTTATTGAATGAAATACCCGCATTGGCTCCCGCGTATCAATTGCTGGCTTACGACTATGCCGTGCATAAAATCTCTAAACGCCACTTGCCAAAAATGATTGAAAGCACATATTTATTGGTATTCAGAAACGCTGAATACCAAGTGAAATTTATTGAGCTTAATGTAATGACTTTTCAATTATTGAACTTGATTGATAAAAACAATTTGACGGGGAAACAAGCGCTAACAATGCTTGCGGAAGAAATAAAACATCCTGATATAGATGCAATAATACGATTTGGTGCGGAAATTTTTGCTGATTTAGTGCATCAACAAGCGATTATTGGCTCTAGTAAAACTAAAGTTTAGCTTCCTAAAACAGGGCTTCTTGACGCGCCCAAGTATTTTTGATTACCTCGGCTTTTTGTTCAAAAGTTAAATCCAACCAACCTTGAATTTCTTCTATCGTGCGATAGCAGCCATGGCAGTAGCCCGTTTTGTCATTCATGCTACACACATTTATGCAGGGCGATTCGACTACTGGTTCTTCAAACATATGCTTTTAACTTTAAGTCTCTAAGTTAAACTTCCGTGACATTGTTTATATTTTTTGCCAGAACCGCATGGACACGGATCGTTGCGACCAACTTTTACACCCTCACGTACAATCGGCTTGCCGCCTGCCATTTGCGCCACTTCTTCTTCGCTAAAATCGCCTTGTGGATTCGCCAATGCTTCATCAAAATCAGCATGTTGATATTGTACATTTGCCACGTCCGCAGGCTTCTCAACCGCCTCAATATCATCTTGCGTTCTTACTTGCACCAACATGGTAATTTTAGTGACCTCACTTTTTACCGTATTGAGCAAAGCTTCAAACAATTGAAACGCCTCACGTTTATACTCTTGCTTAGGATTTTTTTGCGCATATGAGCGTAAGTGAATGCCTTGACGCAAGTGATCGAGTGCGGCCAAGTGTTCGCGCCAATGACTATCGATACTTTGCAGCATGACCGAGCGCTCAAATTGGCGCATCGTACCCGCACTTGCAAGTGCCTCTTTCGCTTTATAAGAGCTATCTGCGGCATCAAAAATACGTTCTCTCAGCGTTTCTTCATGCAAATCTGGATTTTCTTCTAGCCATTTGCCGACAGGTAAATCAAGTCCAGTATCTTCAATAAGCTCTTTCTCTAAACTCGGGATATCCCATTGCTCTTCCACACTTCCAGGGGGAATGTGCATCGCGATCATTTGAGTAAGCACATCGCCGCGCATAGCTGAAATCGTTTCACCAATATCAGTCGCTTCTAGCAACTCGTTACGCTGCTCATAAATCACCTTGCGCTGGTCATTTGAAACATCGTCAAACTCGAGTAATTGCTTACGAATATCAAAGTTACGTCCCTCCACTTTGCGCTGTGCATTTTCAATGGCGCGTGTAACCATTGCATGCTCAATCGCTTCGCCTTCTGGCATTTTGAGGCGCTCCATAATTGCCGCAACACGGTCGCCAGAGAATATGCGCAATAGTTGGTCATCTAATGACAGATAAAAGCGACTTGAGCCTGGGTCGCCCTGACGGCCAGATCGGCCACGTAATTGGTTATCAATCCGGCGTGATTCATGACGCTCTGTGCCAATAATGTGCAAGCCGCCTGCGGCCACAACAGTGTCATGACGTTGCTGCCATTCCTTTTTCAGCAACGCCGTTTTTGTTTCTTTCTCAGCATCGTTTAAATTAGTATCGCTGCGAACCGCATGGATACTAGCCTCTGGGTTGCCCCCTAAAACAATATCGGTACCACGACCAGCCATATTGGTTGCAATAGTAATAGCCCCTGGGCTACCAGCTTCAGCCACAATATGCGCTTCGCGCTCATGTTGTTTGGCGTTGAGCACTTCATGTTTTAACTTTACTTTCGTAAGTAAAGTTGAGATTAACTCGGAATTTTCAATCGAGGTTGTACCTACTAACACAGGCTGCCCAATCGCTTGGCACTGCCTAATATCCTCAATCACCGCGTTGTATTTCTCATTCGAAGTGCGGTACACCTTGTCCATCGCATCTTTTCGTAACATGTCACGGTGAGTAGGAATCACTACCGTTTCCAAGCCATAAATTTGATTAAATTCATAAGCTTCAGTATCTGCCGTACCCGTCATACCGCTCAATTTTTCGTACATACGGAAATAATTTTGAAAGGTAATTGAGGCCAGCGTTTGATTCTCTTTCTGAATCTCGACGCCTTCTTTAGCTTCTACGGCTTGATGCAAGCCATCTGACCATCTGCGACCTGGCATCATACGGCCAGAAAATTCATCCACAATAATAATTTCGCCATCACGCACCACATAGTGCTGATCTCTATTAAACAGATTTTGTGCGCGCAGTGAAGCGTACAAATGATGCACCAAAGTAATATTGGCGGCTTCATATAGGCTAGATCCTTCTGTCAGTAAGCCTGAACTCGCTAAAATAGCTTCCGCATGCTCATGACCCGCTTCTGACATGGTGACGGTCTGTGCTTTTTCATCCACCCAAAAATCGCCTTCGCCTTCTTCAGCTGATTGTTTGCTAAGCTGCAACGCGACCGCGTTGATTTGGTTATATAAATCAATACTATGCTCAGCTTGGCCTGAAATAATCAGTGGCGTGCGAGCTTCATCAATCAAAATCGAATCGACTTCGTCCACCAGCGCGTAACTTAGGCCGCGTTGCGTGCGTTCTTCCGCAGTAAATACCATGTTATCGCGCAAGTAATCGAAACCGAACTCATTATTGGTGCCGTAGGTAATATCCGCAGCATAGGCCTGTTGTTTGGCATCATGCTGCATTTGCGATAAATTAATGCCAACACTTAAGCCCAAGAAATTATAAAGCTTGCCCATCCACTCGGCATCACGCTTAGCAAGGTAATCATTCACCGTCACCACATGTACACCTTTGCCAGTAATCGCGTTTAAATACACAGGTAGCGTCGCCACTAGCGTCTTTCCTTCACCAGTGCGCATCTCAGCAATTTTGCCGGCGTTTAGCACCATACCGCCTATCATTTGCACATCAAAGTGACGCATTTCTAGCGCACGCACGCTGCCTTCACGCACCACTGCAAATGCTTCTGGCAAGAGTTTTTCTAAGTTTTCGCCTTGTTGAAAACGCTGTTTAAATTCTTCAGTTTTTGCGCGCAAAGCTTCATCTGATAAGGCTTGCATGTCAGGTTCTAAAGCATTAATTTCTTTGACTTTTTGGCCGTATTGCTTAACGAGCCTATCGTTACGACTACCGAAGAATTTTCTGAACAACTTGGATAACATGAAGGGACACCGATTTTCCGACTTAAACGGAAACCTCTAATTAGATTGGATGAAAAATTTACTTTTTATTGAAGTTAAGCTTTTATTTAAACTAGACTATAATTGGGGGCTTTAATTTTTATTTCAAGGTTAAATATGTCTTAAGCTATCATCATTAATTGTTAGTTTTGTAAATACTTGCGAGGGTCTAATGATTCGCCATTTAGCCGTATTTCATAATGCAAATGCGGGCCAGTAGAGCGCCCTGTACTACCAACTTCTGCTACTTCTTGACCTTTTACCACGCGCTCACCTACGCTTACCAATAACTTCGATGCATGCGCATAGCGTGTTTCCAAGCCTGCACCATGCTCAATTTTTACTATATTACCATAATCAGAGGTGTGATCTGCTTCAGATACAATCCCATCAGCGGCTGCACGTATAGGCGTGCCAGTATTCGCTGGAAAATCCAAGCCTTCATGAAAGGCTTTACCACCTGTAAATGGATCAATGCGCCAGCCATAACTAGATGAGTTGTAGGCGGCGCTTACTGGCGTGCCATTAGGTAACATGTCTTTTAACACGCTTTGTTGCAAAATCTTAGCCTCAATTGAGCTTAATGAATCATCTCGCGCATCAACTGCCTGCGTGAGTTCAGCGATAGCTGCTTGTAAATCTGGCTCTGTCATCGGACGCGCGTTAATGAGCGGGCCGCCGCGACCATCCAGCTCTAAGTTCATCAGCGGTTTTGTATCCTTAGTATCAAACTTTGGTTTTACATTCACATTGGTAACTTGCTTATCTTTTTCTCCTGCCAGCTTGGCCAAACGCTGACTTTGCGCATCTAACCGCATCATGCGTGCTTGCAGCTCACCCAATTCTTTGGCGTAAGCATCTAAATGCACTTGTGAATCAATAATCGTGTTTTTAAGCTGTTGCGGCAGCAAGGCTCGCATGCCCCGCTCTTTAATTTCGCTATTGGGCGTAATAAATAGCAAAGTCAGCAGCACTGGCACCAACACCAGGGCAGCAATCAGTAAGCCAGCCTGAAACACCGACAAACTTTTCGCTTTTGCCATTTTGTTTGATACTAAAATTATATTCATAAGGTGATATTTGTCAGTATTTGGTTACAATTCATTATGCGCAAAATTAACGCCTTATTCACGGAAAACAGCGAGCTCAACAAGCTTGCCAAAAACGTACAAGCACGCCAAAATTTACAACAATTATGGCAGGCTGCCGCACCTATATTGTTGAGTCAAAATAGTAGTGCTAGTAGCTTAACTAATGGTCAACTCACGGTTTACGCTGACAGTGCGATTGTGGCCAATAAAATCAAACTTACGCAAGTCAGCCTATTGACTCAATTGCAAAATTTGCAAACTACTCATCAAAATTTTACGGAATGTAAAGTTACTGCAATTAGCGTCAAAGTGCAAGTAAAATCTCACCCAAAACCCGTCATAAAACCACCGCGCAAGCTCTCAGCCAGCGCCGTTACTAGCCTCAAACATTTAGCTCAAAACTTAGGCGATTCGCCTCTTGCCACCAAGTTAAATATGTTGGCGCGCAAAACTTAAAGCAATGGAATATTTATTTTATTTGGCAACAGGGCTGTTTACAGGCCTGCTCTCTGGCTTACTGGGCGTGGGCGGAGGCCTAATTATGGTGCCCGTGCTGAGCTTTATTTTTACCAGCCTTGGCTTCACTAAAGAACACAATATGCAAATGGCGCTTGGCACTTCGCTTGCGGTGATTTTCTTTACTTCGTTCGCCTCTAGCCGCGCGCATCAACAACACCATAACGTAGACTGGACGATTGTTAAAAAAGTTGCGTTAGGCATTATGTTGGGCGCTTTTTTGGGCAGTTTGGTCGCAGCAAAGTTTGATGCAAGCTTACTTAAAGCATTATTTGTTGTTTATGTTTTTTTAGTCGGGTTTCAAATCTTAAGCAACTATACTCCAAACCCCGCACGGACATTGCCTTCCAGCCCCGCTCTAAATTGTGTCGGTATCGTCATTGGTTGGGTTTCTAGCTTTGTGGGCATTGGCGGCGGCACGCTCTCAGTGCCATTTTTAATTTATTGCAATGTGGATACTAAGCGTGCCATTGGCACGAGTAGCGCGATTGGCTTACCCATTGCCTTGGCTGGCGCCATAGGTTATATGGTTTCTGGACAACAAATTTCTAACTTGCCAAGCCATAGTTTAGGTTTTATTTATTTGCCTGCATTTGTAATTATCGCTATCGCCAGCCTGATAAGTGCGCCTCTTGGTGCGGTTTTAGTACAAAAACTGGCTGTAAAAAAATTAAAGAAAATATTTGCGATTCTATTAATCGCAATCGGCTGCAAAATGTTACTTGGCCTTATGTAATACCATAACGTAAGTGGTTGTCGCGCTTCACTATTAATGCCATAATGCTGGGCGTTGTTACAAAATAATTACATTTTTACAACTTTCTAATTTTATACAAAATTAGCGATATAAAATTTAGTTTCGATTCGATTCGGATTTACAAAATAGATAGGGAGAAGTCATGTCAGCACCAATAATGATCGCCATTGCTGCCGCAGTTTTGGCAGTACTGTATGGCGTAATAATGAGTAAATGGATTACCAATTTGCCCGCAGGCAATGCGCGTATGCAAGAAATTGCAGGGGCTATTCAACAAGGCGCAGCTGCTTATTTGGCGCGCCAATATAAAACAATCGCGATGGTTGGCGTGGTGCTAGCGATATTAGTCGCTGTGTTTTTAGGCACAACCACTGCAATCGGCTTTGTGTTAGGCGCTTTATTATCAGGCGCGTGCGGTTTTATTGGCATGAATGTGTCTGTTAAAGCCAATGTGCGTACCGCACAAGCAGCCACTGGCGGCATTGCCCCTGCTTTCGACGTTGCATTTAAAGGCGGCGCGGTGACAGGCATGTTGGTTGTAGGCTTAGGCCTATTCGGCGTCGCTGGTTTTTACTGGTATTTGGGCGCTGAAAACGCAGTTAGTTTAGACCCTTTAATTGGCTTAGCTTTTGGCTCTTCACTCATTTCTATCTTCGCGCGTTTGGGCGGCGGCATCTTTACTAAAGGCGCTGACGTTGGTGCGGATTTAGTGGGTAAAGTCGAAGCAGGTATTCCAGAAGATGACCCACGCAACCCAGCAGTAATTGCCGATAACGTTGGCGACAACGTGGGCGATTGCGCGGGTATGGCGGCCGACTTGTTTGAAACGTATGCGGTGACACTCATCGCCACCATGGTTTTGGGCCACTTGCTGATTACTAACGCAGGTTCGAACGGAATTCTCTACCCATTAATGTTGGGAGCGGTATCAATCGTGGCTTCAATCATTGGTTGCTTCTTTGTGAAAGCTTCACCAGGCATGAAAAATGTAATGCCAGCCTTATACAAAGGCTTGGCAGTTGCAGGCATATTGTCACTCATCGCTTTCTATTTTGTGACCATGAAAATGTTCCCAGAAGGCCTAGTCGCAGGCGCATTAAGCATCTCGGCCAACCAATTGTTTGGTGCCTGTACGGTCGGTTTGGTGTTAACCGCCGCTTTGGTGTGGATTACCGAATACTACACTGGCACGCAATACGCGCCTGTTCAACACGTAGCACAAGCTTCTACTACTGGCCACGCAACTAACATCATCGCGGGCATCGGTATTTCAATGAAATCAACCGCATGGCCTGTGCTTTCAGTATGTTTGGCTATTTGGACTGCGTTTCATTTAGGTGGCTTATACGGCATCGCGATTGCTGCGACTTCAATGCTCAGCATGGCGGGTATTGTAGTGGCACTTGATGCGTATGGTCCGATTACCGATAATGCTGGCGGCATTGCCGAAATGGCCGAGCTGCCAAGCAGCGTGCGCGATGTAACCGACCCGCTTGATGCGGTTGGCAACACCACTAAAGCAGTTACCAAAGGCTATGCAATTGGTTCTGCAGGCTTAGCGGCGTTGGTATTATTTGCGGATTACACTCATAAACTTTCTGGCGCAGGCATGGACTTGAAGTTCGATTTAAGCGATCCAATGGTGATTATTGGCTTGTTTATTGGAGGTTTGATTCCATTCTTATTCGCAGCGATGGCGATGGAAGCAGTTGGTCGTGCAGCTGGCGCAGTAGTTGAAGAAGTCCGTCGTCAGTTCCGCGATATTAAAGGCATTATGGAAGGTACAGCCAAGCCAGAATACGGCAAAGCAGTGGATATGCTTACTACAGCTGCCATTAAAGAAATGATGATTCCATCACTGTTGCCAGTTGCTGTGCCTATTGCAGTGGGCTTATTACTTGGCCCAGTGGCACTTGGTGGCTTGCTCATGGGCACGATTGTAACGGGCTTATTTGTGGCAATTTCTATGTGTACTGGCGGCGGCGCTTGGGATAACGCAAAAAAATACATCGAAGATGGCAACCACGGCGGTAAAGGCTCAGACGCGCACAAAGCGGCCGTGACTGGCGACACCGTTGGCGACCCCTACAAAGATACGGCTGGCCCAGCGGTAAACCCATTGATTAAAATC
>JANYCB010000153.1 GCA_025360485.1 Methylotenera sp.
CACGCCGAATACGCTTGGCAAGCTGATTGCGCTGTACGAACACAAAGTATTCGTGCAAGGCATGATGTGGGATATCAACAGTTTTGACCAATGGGGCGTGGAATACGGTAAACAAATCGCCCAGCAAATCTTGCCACAACTTACCAGTGCTGAAGTGGTGAGCAACTATGATAGCTCGACCAATGGTTTGATTAATCACACGAAAGCATTGAAGTAGGTTGGCGGTGAGCAAAGCAAACCCCAACGATTTGAGGATTTGTAGGGCGGACTCACGAAGTAGTCCGCCGATAGAGAAAGGAAAGGCAATTCATACGGCGCACTGCAAGCGAGTGCGCCCTACGCGGGCTGTTATTTCGAATGTACCGCCAGTTGTATTCTGTGATAAGAAGCCTGAATAAAATGTCGAAAAGATACTACCCCAGAGATAACTGGTTAATGAGGGAGACATCAATACTCAGCATTAAAGGTATAACTTGTTCTTTCTTATTGGTTTCGGTTGGAGTAGCGCTAGCATATTTTTCCCCTGAACTTTACTTCAAATTTTATGGCGTTCATACAACTATTCCTGGCAGGTATCGTTTTTTTGGTATATTTGTATTTGGATATTTCTTACTACATTCATAAGCGGAAAACCCAGAATAATAAGCGTAGGGCGGATAAGTTTACGTAATCCGCCGAATGGAAACTTTCTAAAAATCACATCCGGCGGATAACGCACCACGCATCCGCCCGCTCCAAAAAAATCACCCTAACACTCAGCTCACGTAGGGCGCACTCGCTTGCAGTCCGCCGCATGAATTAACCTTTCGTTTATCTATGTGGCAACGTCCGCACCACTATCCAGCATTCTACATGTTCCGCACCGGCTTTTTTAAGGGTTTTGGCGAGCTCATTTAAGCTGGCGCCAGTAGTCATCACGTCATCTACAATGGCAATGCGTTTGCCCGCGAGATTGCCGTTCACAGCAAACGCGCCTTTGATGTTTTTAACGCGTTCTTTAAGCGGCAGACTGGCTTGCGGCGGGGTGAGTTTTTGTCGAATCGCGCTGTTGTAATCCAACTTTTCTTTGCCAAAAAGCTTAGATTTGTCTAAAAATTTGGCAATTTCAAGCGCTTGGTTAAAGCCGCGCTCTTTTAGGCGTTGCGGGTGCATGGGCATGGGGATGATAAAGTCGATACTTTTTAAATCAACTTTTTCATTTAACATCTGCCCAAAAAATGTGCAAAGTGTGAGCATATTGCCATACTTGTAGCGCTGCATCATCGCGTCGATGGGAAAGTCGTACAAAAATACCGCGTGCGTTGCGTCGAAATCCGGCGGCGAGCTGATGCAGCTGCCGCACAATTGCCCGCTGGAGCTTAAACCGCATTGTGGGCAAGATGTGTTAGGATGCCAAGGTAAATCATTTAAGCATGCGCTGCAGACCGCATGGTTATTAACTTGTGGCGATGCACACAGAAGACAATTTTGAGCAAATATGGTATTTGCGAAAACATTAAATTTTGACAAATGATTATTTTTTAACCAATTGTTTATCTGTTGCTTCATATTGTCTTTACAGATTATAATTGCCTTATTAAATCAGCCACATACAAAGGTGATGACATGCTGGAAACCGCGCAAAACGTAAAACAAGAATCTATTATAAACACGGAAGGCCTTAAAGCTTGCAAAAGTGAAGACAAAACTGTAAATCGCTGGAGCGTGGATGAAATCGTAGCCTTGTTCGAGCTGCCGTTTAGCGATTTAATGCATCGCGCGCAAACCGTGCATCGTGAAAATTTTGACCCGAACGCTGTGCAAGTGAGCACGCTTTTATCCATTAAAACAGGCGGTTGCAGTGAAGATTGCGGTTATTGCCCGCAAGCGGCGCGTTACCATACCGATGTGGAAAACGAGCCGCTGATGGCGTTGGACGAAGTGCTAAAAGCCGCGCAAGAGGCCAAAGATAATGGCGCAAGTCGATTTTGCATGGGGGCGGCGTGGCGCGGCCCAAAACAGCGCGATTTAGAGCTTGTGTTGAAAATGATCGCGGAAGTAAAAGCCATGGGCTTAGAAACCTGCGCGACCTTGGGCATGCTGAAAGACGGCCAGGCCGAGCAACTGAAAGACGCGGGTTTGGATTATTACAATCACAATCTCGACACCGCGCCTGAGTTTTATGGCGATGTGATTACCACGCGCACTTATCAGGATAGGCTGGAAACCTTAGACCGCGTGCGTAGCGCCGATATTAACGTATGCTGCGGTGGTATTATTGGCATGGGCGAATCGCGCAACCAGCGTGCGGGCTTGCTGGCGCAACTGGCGAATATGGAACGGCCGCCGGAAAGCGTGCCGATTAACTTGCTTACGCAGGTAGAAGGCACGCCACTGCACGGCACAGAAGAACTAGACCAAATCGAGTTTGTGCGCACCATTGCGGCGGCGCGCATCACCATGCCGCAAAGCTTTGTGCGCCTTTCTGCAGGCCGCCAGAGCATGCAAGAAGGCATTCAGGCGCTGTGCTTTTTGGCGGGCGCGAATAGTATTTTTTATGGCGAGAAGTTATTGACGACCGGCAATCCAGAAGCAGAAGCGGACAAAAAATTATTCGCTAAACTTGACATTCACTCAATCTAATGCTGGCTGAATTACAAAATGAATTAAGTCTGCTTGCAGCCTTACAAAAAGAACTAGATCAGCGCAAAGTGGATGGCTTATTGCGCCAGCGCAGGCTATTAGATTCGCCGCAAGCTGAGTATATCGTCGCAAATGACAAGAAATATTTGTCATTTTGCAGTAATGATTATTTAGGCTTGGCGAATCATCCAAAACTCATCGCCGCTATGCAGCAAGCGGCAGGTGATTCTGGTGTGGGGAGTGGTGCATCCAATTTAATTACGGGGCATCACCGCTACCACGATGAGCTTGAGAGAAAGCTTGCGAAATTTGTCGACATGCCTGCCGCGTTGGTGTTTTCAACCGGATATATGGCGAATATTGGCGTGATAAGCGCGCTAATGGGGCGCAATGATGCGGTATTTGCCGACAAACTTAACCACGCCTGCCTGAATGAAGGCGCGTATTTATCAAGAGCGGAGTTTCATCGTTTTCCGCATAACGACGTTGCTGGGCTTGAAAGATTGCTTAAAACTAGTACTGCAAAACATAAGTTGATAGCGGCAGATGCGGTATTTAGTATGGATGGTGATATTGCGCCGCTGCCAGAATATTTAGCACTTTGCGAAAAATATGATGCTTATTTATATATTGATGATGCACATGGCTTTGGCGTGTTGGGTGAGCATGGCAAAGGCAGTTTGAGTCACTTTAAATTGCAATCACCACGCATTATAATGATGGCGACCCTTGGCAAAGCGGCTGGCGTGGCGGGTGCATTTGTGGCGGGCGAGCAAGTGGTGATAGATTACCTCATTCAAAAAGCCAATAGTTATGTGTATAGTACGCCTGCGCCGCCAGCACTTTCTGCAACGCTTTCTGTATCAGTGAGTCTCATAGAGCAGGGCGATGATTTACGCATGCATTTGCGGCATTTAATTAAAACTCTGAAGACGAATTTGAGCTTAAAACACTGGAAATTAATGCCCTCAGAAACAGCGATTCAACCATTAGTAGTAGGTAGTAACCATGCGGCTGTCAGCCTAAGTGAACACTTACAAAAGCTAGGTATTTTGGTGCCAGCAATACGTCCGCCTACCGTGCCAGTGAGTACGGCGAGATTGCGCATTTCGCTCTCGGCTGCGCATACTGAAAAAGATGTATTGCAACTAGCAAAAGCATTAAATGAAGCAGAAAAGGGTTTAACAATATGAGTTGTCATGTAGAAATAATCGGCCAAGGTCAGCCTCTGGTGATGATACACGGCTGGGGCATGCATAGTGGCGTTTGGCAGCCATTGATCAAACGGTTATCTCAACAATACACGCTGTATTTGGTTGATTTGCCAGGCATGGGCAATAGCCGCCCGATTGAGCCTTATCATTTGCATGCGCTGGCAGATGAAGTTGCGCAAGTGATTCCGGGTGTTTCGGATGTGCTGGGTTGGTCGCTTGGCGGTTTGGTTGCACAGCGCATCGCGCTTAATCAGCCAGATCGCGTTCGGCGCCTGGTATTGGTAAGCTCCACGCCGCGTTTTGTCAGCGGACCTGATTGGCCTGCGGGCGTAGATCCAGCAAGTTGGAACGCGTTCGCAGAAAGTGTAAATCATGATTACAAAGCTACGCTTTTACAGTTTTTAACTTTACAATGCATGAAATCTAATGACGGGCGTTCCACCATTAAGCAATTGCGCGCGAGCTTCGAAACTAAACCCACGCCAACTCAAAGCACTTTGCAACGTGCTTTGCATGTGTTACTAGAATCTGATTTGCGCGAGGAAGTTTCTAATATTCGCAAGCCTACACTACTCATTCATGGGGATCGCGATACCCTCGCGCCAGTACAAGCGGCGCATTGGATGATGCAACAATTGCCGACGGGCTATTTGCGCGTGTTGTCGGGTGCCGCGCATGCACCGTTTCTGTCGCATAGTGATCAATTTATCGAAGCCCTAAATCAGTTTTTAGAGCCAACCACTTAATGGATGCCTATGTAATCGACAAAGCGCGCGTACGCGCCTCGTTTGAGCGCGCAGTGAATACGTATGATGCCTCCGCCGTGCTACAAAAGCAGGTGCGCAACGAAATGCTTAGTCGCTTTGATTTGGTCAAGATTAAGCCAAAATCTATACTAGATGCAGGTTGTGGTACAGGTCATGGCAGTTTTGCACTACAAAAACACTTTAAACAGGCTGATATTATTTCACTTGATATTGCTTTGGGCATGCTACAAAAAACCAATGCGCTACAACCATTACTACAAAAAATATTCACCAATAAACAACTCATTTGCGCCGATATTGAGCGTTTGCCAATCGCCAATGCCAGTATGGATTTGGTGTGGACGAATTTAGCTCTACAGTGGTGCAACGATTTAGATGCCGCATTTACTGAGGTTGCACGTGTGTTGCAGCCAAACTCATTGTTTATGTTTAGCACCTTTGGGCCAGATACTTTAAAAGAACTGCGCGCAGCCACCAATAATGGGCATACCCACGTCAGCCGATTTATCGATATGCACGACATTGGTGATGCACTTACGCGCGCTGGCTTTAGCGCGCCAGTATTGGATGTGGAGCACTATACGTTGACTTATGATAATGTAAAAGGCGTAATGACCGATTTGAAAAGCATAGGAGCGCATAACGCGACACAAGGCCGAGCGCGGGGCTTGCAAGGTAAAGGCTTTTTACAAAATTTAACACAAAACTACGAGCAATTTCGCACAGAAGGCAAGCTGCCCGCTACATTCGAGGTGATTTATGGACATGCCTGGACACGAGAAAGCAAGCCACATTTAGAAGATGACGTTTCTCCAATTACGTTCAAAAAGCGTAAATGAAACAAGCGTTTTTTATCACTGGCACCGATACCAACGTTGGCAAAACCTACGTTGCTTGTAAACTTATTCGTGATTATGTTGCGCAAGGATTCAAAGTTATTGGCATGAAACCCGTCGCGGCGGGCTGTGAGCTGGTAGATGGCGAGTGGACAAACGATGACGTGCTCAAGTTGCAAGCTGCCAGTAATGTGAAAGCACCGCGTGCATTAACCAATCCTTATTTCTTTAAAGAGCCGATTGCTCCACATATTGCTGCAGAAAAAGCAGGAATAAAAATAGAAATTGAAGTCATTAAACAAGCATTTGATGAACTAACTAAGTTGGCAGATATTCTGATTGTAGAAGGTGCAGGCGGTTTTTTGGTACCGTTAAATGAGGCTGAAACGATTGCAGATTTAGCTGCCGTATTGAACATCCCCATTATTTTAGTAGTAGGGATGAAACTTGGTTGCATTAATCATACATTATTGACGGTGGAAGCAATCAAAGCACGTAATTTGATGTTGGATGGCTGGATAGCCAATCAAGCAGAGCCTGGCATGTCTAGTTATGATGAAAATGTTGCGACAATTGCGCAAAAAATTCACTTAAATTGTATGGCTAATTGCCCATATAGTTTGTGAGTGGAAATGTATTCGATGATATTGTAAGGCACTAAATAGCGCTGACTGCGACCTATTTTGAGTTCATCTCGAATTTTTGTTGATGATATATCCAGCGGAGTGATTTTCTGCATGTGAATATAACCTGCTGTTTTTGTTGTTAAATCTACCGAATTTTCTGTGTAGTGATCATGTAGTAAGGCAGTCAATTCTTCTGGTAGCTTAGGCTGAGCGGCAGGATTAGGTCTTTGTACTAATATGATGTGGCAGTAATTTAATAATTCTTGCCAGCGATGCCAAGTGTTTAGTTTTACGAAAGCGTCGCTGCCTAAAATCAAGCAAAGCGAAACTTGCTGTTCAATCTCTTCGCCTAACTCTTCTCGCAATGAAATCAGCGTGTCAATGGTATAAGAAGTGCCCGTACGCTCGAGTTCGCGCGTATCTAGTTTAAATAAAGGATTGTTGCTAATAGCTAATTCCACCATTGCTGCGCGCTGCGCAGGAGAAACTTCGGGTGTAGGTTTGTGTGGTGGGTTAGCTGCAGGAATAAAGCGTACTTCCTCAAAACCAAGTACGTCTGCAAGCTCTTGCGCCATGCGTAAATGCCCATAGTGAATCGGGTTGAATGTTCCCCCCAAAATGCCAATGAGCTTATTCATAGTTGCTTAAGGCGCTGACGTCGGCGAAAGTAAAACAACAAAATCAAGCCCGCGACATTTGGAAACCAGATATACCAATGCGACCAAGCGATACCGTCAATTTTAAAATCATAGAACGGCCAGAATATCGGTGTGGGGAAATATGCGAATGTATGAAAAGGGAAATCCAATACGATATGAAACGGCCAAGCCAGCATGGCGAAGGCAATTGGCTTACGCCACAAGGCAACCAAGCCAATGATAGGCAAGCAGATAACAAAGCTATGGCCAAATGAATA
This sequence comes from Methylotenera sp., assembly GCA_025360485.1. Classification (GTDB taxonomy): domain Bacteria; phylum Pseudomonadota; class Gammaproteobacteria; order Burkholderiales; family Methylophilaceae; genus Methylotenera_A. Next base: position 6,982 of record JANYCB010000153.1, read on the forward strand.
AGTGGTGAAAAGCCAAGCTGGAAGTGACTCCATTGGCGGCGGGCCAGCATGCCATTGACCATGAATAATTTGCATTAACATGAATGCGCCAAATGCGATTAAATCTGGCATAGCGCCAAAAAACAAGGCTAGCGCAGCATAGCGTTTGTAGCCAAATAAGCCGTAGCCCCAAAGTGCGTGGCTTAATGTATCCATTTAATTGGGATTGTATCCATGACTGGTTTAGGCTCTTACTTGCCCGTCACCCAGTACAATATATTTGAGCGAGGTTAATCCTTCTAAACCTACAGGACCGCGTGCATGTAACTTATCGGTAGAGATGCCAATTTCAGCACCTAAGCCATATTCAAAGCCATCGGCAAAGCGGGTCGAGGCGTTTACCATCACGCTGCTAGAATCCACTTCGCGCAAAAAACGCCGTGCACTGGTGTAGTTTTCAGTCACAATCGTTTCCGTATGTTGCGATGAATATTGGTTGATGTGCGCGATGGCTTCATCCACGCCGCCCACCACTTTGCACGAAATAATCGCTGCTAAATATTCAGTGTAATAATCCTCATCCGTTGCAGGCCTGGCCTCCCTCACCAGTGCGCAAGTCTCCGCACAACCACGAATTTCGATGCCGTGTTTAGTCAACATATCTGCCAGTTTTGGTAGTATGGTTTTAGCGACAGAACGCGCAATCAACAGCGATTCCGCCGTATTGCAAGTGCCTAAACGCTGCGCTTTGCTATTTTCTAAAATTGGCAAAGCTTTAGCAAAATCGGCCTCATCATCGATATAGACGTGGCAATTGCCATCCAAATGTTTAATCACAGGTATGCGCGCATCATTGCTAATGCGCTCAATCAGGCTTTTTCCGCCGCGTGGCACAATCACATCCACATATTCTTTCATGGTGATGAGCTCGCCTACTGCGGCGCGATCTGTTGTTTCAATCACTTGCACTGCAGATTTCGGTAAACCAGCTTTTTCTAAGCCTTCGTGCACTAATTTTGCCAAAGCTTGATTGCATTGAATCGCCTCGCTGCCGCCGCGCAAAATGGCCGCGTTGCCAGATTTGATGCATAGCCCGGCTGCGTCCGCCGTCACATTTGGGCGTGCTTCGTAAATAATACCAATGACGCCCAAAGGTACGCGCATCTGCCCAACCTGGATGCCAGAAGGGCGATATTTAAAGTTAAACATTTCGCCGATTGGGTCTGGTAGGGCGGCGATTTGCTGCAAACCTTCTGCCATGGCGTGGATAGATTTTTCGGTGAGGGTAAGTCTATCCAACATAGCAGCATCTAAGCCATTGGCTTTTGCGGCGTCACAATCTTGTTTATTGGCTTTTAGCAGTGCAGATTTTTCGCGCAAAATCGCAGTTGCGATAAAGTCTAACGCTTGATTTTTGGCATTGGTGTCGGCCGCGGCCATTTCGCGCGATGCTTTGCGCGCGGCAATTCCAACCTTTTGCATGTAGTTTTTAATATCCATAAGCGACATTATACTTGTTTTTATAATTAGCTATTAACGGCCACGCACTTTGGCGAGGCCAAAGCAAAGACGGGATAATTCTAACCAGGCATCGCCTTGCATCACGCCTTTAGCGGTTTTGTCGATATCGCACAATTTTTGCAATGCCGCCTCTAGCTGACGTAAGCTTAGCCGCGCCAATGCTCGCTTTACGAGCGATTGCCTATCGCCATAGATACGGGCATTGGTCATGGCATTCATTACATTTTCGCCGCGCGCTTCGGCTTGCTTTATGCGCACCAAAGGCCGCAACACCCACATCAGTGGATTCATCACCGCAACGGGCTGCTCATCTTCGTCTTGCAGGCCTTGTAAAATGCGCGATGTACGCTCGGCATCTCCCGCCAATACGGCCTCGCCGAGCTGAAACGCGTCATAACGTGAAACGTTTAACACTGCCTCACGCACCGCTTCAGCGCTTATTTCACCCGATGGATACAACAGGCCAAGTTTTTGAATTTCTTGATATGCGGCCAGTAAATTACCTTCTACTTGGTGTGCAATAAACGCTAATGAGGCAGCATCTGTACTTTGATTTTGTGCAGCGAGCCGAGTTGAAAGCCACTGTGGTAGCTGATTTGGCGAAATTTCTTTCAACTCAATTAAAACGGCGGCATTTTGCAAAGTATTAAACCAGGCACTATTTTTAGCCTCGCGCTCTAAGCTTGGCAATACAATAATAGTTGTGGTATCGGGTATGGTGTTAGCCGCAAGCTCAGTCAAGGCTTTGCCGCCATCCACGCCTGGTTTGCCACTAGGGATTAAAATTTCGAGAATGCGTAATGAGGAAAATAGCGATAGCGTTTGTGCGAATTGATTAATTTGCTGCCAGTTAAAATTGCGTTCAACAATGAAACTGCTACGCTCATCGGCACCTGCATGGCGCGCAGCTTGGCGTATCGCATCTAAACATTCGCTTTGCGCAAGCGGCTCATCGCCAATCAACACATAAAGCGGCAATAATTTTTGTGTAAGGTGTTGTTTAAGTTGGTTTTGTTCTATACGCGCCATGCAATTATTTTTTTAAAGAAGCAAGCCTACGCATAATGCTGCTGATGACATCGCTATGCATATTCTCGTTTAGGCGTTTTTCTTCATCTTGTTTGGCGAGTAAATTTGCGTCACTGTAAGTGAAATCTCTGCGCGCTTCTACCGTCTGTACTGGGCTCCAAGTGGCTGCATCGGCCGCTTTGGTGCGGTAGTGAACACGATAAAATAGCTCAAATTCGTTAACCGTACCCGTACCTGCTAGAGATAAAATGCGCTTTTCGCTTTCTTCGCCTACCATTTCCAGCAACAATTCTGCGTTATCTGCGCTATCAAGCACTTTAACACCACTGGTATTGAGTGATTTTTTAAGATTTTTTGAAATCACCAAGGTGTTACCTTGAATAAATATGCTGCTAAACGAAACATCTGTTACGCCACGAATATGAAAGCCGCAGCTAATCAAGCTACTAATTAGCGCTACACAAAGCAAGACTCTAAGGCTGAGTTTGAACATTTAAGCAATCACCACATTCACTAATTTATTAGGCACAACAATGATTTTACGCACAGAAGTGCCTTCTAGCAAAAACTTTGTCACATAAGTTTGTTCAAGCACCATTTTTTCGATCGCTTCTTTGCTTGCTTCACTCGAAACCACCATGTTTCCACGCAGTTTTCCATTCACTTGAATCACATATTCTACGGTGTCTTGCACCATGGCAGATTTATCGGCCTCAGGCCAACCTGCCCTTAGAATATGGCTTGCAGGGCATAACTCTGCCCAAAGTGCTTGGCAAATGTGCGGTACGATAGGCGAGAGCAAAAGTGCCACATTCTGCAAAACTTCTTGGCGCACGCTGCGTGTCATTTCATCCGACGCTTCAATTTTTGCGAGTGCGTTCATCAGCTCCATTACGCTGGATATTGCCGTGTTAAAACTGTGACGGCGGCCGTAATCGTCGCCTACTTTTTCTATGGTTTGGTGTAATTGCAGGCGTAATAGTTTTAATTCTGTTGTTAATTCACCACTTTGGTAGGCTTTAATTTCGCCCAAATTTACGTGATCGTAAGCCGCTTTCCACAAACGTTTTAAAAACCGACTTGCCCCTTCAACGCCGCTGTCTGCCCACTCGAGAGATTGGTCAGGTGGTGCGGCAAACATCATGAAAAGTCGTGCCGTATCTGCGCCGTAGTTGTCAATCAGCGCTTGTGGGTCAACCGTGTTACCTTTCGATTTGCTCATTTTCGAGCCATCTTTTAGCACCATGCCTTGCGTGAGCAAGTTGGTAAACGGCTCGTCATTTTTGATTAAACCCACATCGCGCATCAGTTTGTTAAAAAAGCGGGCGTAGAGCAAATGCAGTATGGCATGCTCAATGCCGCCAACATATTGATCTACAGGCAACCAATAATTGGCACGCTCGTCCACCATTGCCGTATTGCAGTCAAAACTCGCGTAGCGCGAAAAATACCAAGATGATTCAAAAAAGGTATCTAATGTGTCCGTTTCTCGCGTCGCTTTACTGCCACAGGTAGGACAGGTGGTTTCGTAAAATTTTGGGTCTTTTTTAATCGGCGAGCCAACGCCATCCATCGTCACTTCCTCTGGAAGCCTTACTGGAAGCTGCTCTGCAGGCACAGGTACTTCGCCGCATTTTGCGCAATGGATAATCGGAATCGGGCAGCCCCAATAACGCTGACGCGAAACGCCCCAATCGCGTAAGCGGAATTGGGTACGTTTTTTACCTAAGCCTTTAGCGTCTAAAAGCTCCGCTACTTTATCTCCTGCCTGTTCACTCGTTAATCCGTTTAATGGACCGCTTAGCACGCACCTGCCAAGCTGACCATGTGTCGGCAACCAAGTTGCCCATTGAAT
>JANYCB010000154.1 GCA_025360485.1 Methylotenera sp.
TTCTTCACCCGCGTAATTATTGGTAGGTAGTGGTAATGCCATTAAGATTTTAGTAGTTGATGTCTTGCCATGTTTTTTCGAGACGCTTTATCGAGACAGGTAGCGGCGTTTTAAGTTCTTGTGCAAAGAGTGAAACGCGCAGCTCCTCAATTAACCAGCGATAATCTTGCATAGCTAGCGAAATATCAAGATTTTCCTGATTTAACGCGTTAATTTTATCCTGCCAGCGCTGCCAAATTAAACCCACACTTGCCGCATTTTTACCATCGCGCTCTGGGTTCGTAGGCTGTTTTTCAATTCTTAGCCTTAATGCTTTTAAGTAGCGCGGAATATGCTGCAAATGCTCCCACGGTGTTTGACTGAAACAGTTTTTATAAACCAAAAGTTGTACTTGTTGCTCGACATCTCTTTTAAGGCGATTCACCGTTGCTGGCATTTGATTTTGTCTTGTCAGAAGCAATTGGTATTCTGTTGCAATCGCCTGTGCTTGCCGTGCGATAGCCTCGCTCACCGCTGGAAGGCGCGTTCTCGCTCGTGCTTTCAGTTTCATAAAGTCGGCATTGGAACGTGGCAATTCATCTTCACCAATAAAGGCGCGGTCGGCAATGGCTAGCAACATATCTTCGCGTAAATCGTCAGGCGACATGATACTTCTTAATTGAAGAGCATATTGATTGAAGTTGGGCAGCCCTTTTTCGAGCTGTTTCATTTGCTCCTTCAATTCAAATCGCATCAAACGACACACACCTTTGCGGTGATTGATTGAAGCCTCACGTTCAGTGTCAAATAATTTCACTGAAATACTATCTTGGTCATCCTCCAACGCAGGGTAGCCTGTTACCTTTAAGCCATCACGCTCAAAACTTAATGTCTGCGGTAAATCGCCAAAATCCCATTGTTTCAAGCCAGTTTTCTCAATGTCGGGCAAAATATTTCTAAATGTGAGTTGGGCGGCAGAACCCAATTGTTTTTTCAAGCCGTTCCAATCTCGTCCCATTGACAGCTCGCGCCCAGCGTCATCTATCACGCTAAAATTCATCAAATAGTGCGCTGGTATTTCACTTAAAACCCAATCCTCTTTGCTAATTTTGAGCGTGGTTTTTTGCTGAATATACGCAGCCAAGGTTTCCAATATTGGTAAAGATTGATTTTCAGCGTACTGCAAAAACCCTGTCACAAACTCTGGCACTGGCACGCACACACGACGAAAAGTCTTCGGTAGCGCCTTAATTAAATAAGTAAGTTTCTCGCGCAACATACCTGGAACCAACCATTCTGTTGGTGCTGGGTCGAGTTGATTCAACAGCGCTAGTGGAACGGTTGCGGTCACACCGTCTAATATGTGACTTGGCTCAAAACGATATTTAAGTGGGACTTCTATACCGCCCAACACCATCTTTTCAGGAAACTGCACCGCAGTAATCGCATCTGCACCATGGCGCATTAAATCATCACGTGTTAAATAAAGCAGTTTAGGGTTGAGTTTTTCTGCCGTTTCACGCCACTTCTCAAAACTCGCTGCGTTGAAAGTATCTGCAGGAATTTTTGCATCATAAAACGCAAACAGTTGATGCTCATCGACTAATACGTCTTGTCTGCGCGCTTTATGTTCCAGCTCTTCCACTTCGGCAATCAACCGTTCATTCGCCACAAAAAATGCTGCCTGCGTATCAAATTCACCATTAGCCAGCGCTTCACGAATAAATATCTCTCGCGATTCTTTAGGGTTAATCGGTCCATAATGCACGCGGCGCTTGGGGATGATGGTGAGGCCATACAGTGATACGCGCTCCCACGCATTCACCATGCCCATTTTTCTATCCCAGCGAGGGTCGGAATATTGACTTTCCGTCAAACCTCTTGCGAGCGGCTCTATCCAATCTGGCTCTATTTTCGCTACGCAGCGCGCGTAAAGCTTGCTGGTATCCACCAATTCAGCAGCAATCACCCATTTTGGGCGCAGTTTTTTTAAGCCTGAGCCGGGCGCAATATAAAAGCGTATGCCACGCGCTCCAGCGTACGATTCACTATCACCATCTTTGAAACCGATATTGCCTAGCAGGCCCGCCAATAAAGCTTTGTGGACTTGCTCGTGGTTGGCCTCTTTTTCGTTAAGCTTAAAATCCATTTCATCGGTAATTTGCTTAATTTGTCCATGCAGCTCACGCCATTCTTTTAAGCGCAAAAATGACAGGAAATTGGCATGACACTGATTGAGCAAATCTTTATTGGATTTTTTGGTTTTAAGCGCGTTATCGAAGAAATCCCATAGTTTAAGGTAGCTCATAAAATCCGAACCCTCACCCGCAAACTTGGTATGAGCATTATCAGCCGCTTCACGTTTATCCATCGGCCTTTCACGCGGATCTTGTATGCTCAACACGCTGGCGATAATCAGAATTTCTTTTAAACAGCCTTCGCGCTTAGCCGCCAAAATCATGCGACCAACACGCGGGTCTAGTGGCAACTTAGCAAGCTGCAAGCCTGTTTCGGTAATTTGCCGTTTGCTATCTACGGCGCCAAGTTCTTGCAACAATTGGTAGCCATCCGTAATTAAGCGCGAACTCGGCGCTTCAATAAACGGAAAATCTGCAATGTCGCCCAGCCGCAATGCTGCCATACGCAAAATAACGCTGGCGAGAGAACTGCGTAATATTTCTGGCTCGGTAAACTCTGGCCTGCCGTTAAAGTCTTCTTCCGAATACAATCTCACACAAATGCCGTTAGAAACACGTCCACAACGGCCTGCGCGCTGTTTGGCAGCGGCCTGGCTAATCTTTTCAATCTGCAACTGCTCCACTTTGGCACGAGTGCTATAGCGGTTCATGCGCGCCAGCCCAGCATCAATCACATACTTAATGCCAGGTACGGTGAGCGAGGTTTCCGCCACGTTAGTCGCCAATACAATGCGGCGCATACTATGCGGCTTGAAAATCTTTTGCTGGTCTTCAATCGATAGTCGCGCAAATAACGGCAGCACTTCAATATGTTTTAATTTGGTGGAACGACCTTGGTATTTTCTTAAGTGGTCAGCGACATCGCGAATCTCACGCTCACCTGGTAAAAACACCAAAATATCGCCATCACCTTGCCTCAACAAATCATCCGCCGCGTCCATAATGGCTTCTTCTATGGCCTCTTCTTCGTCATCCTCTTCAAGCCAGCGCGCTTCAGTTTTGGCTTTGCGTGCAATTCCAAAAGCAGTGTCGTCATCTACATCAAATTGCGCGTTTTCCGCTTCAGCACTTTCTTTTGCACGAAAACCTGCTTTTCCAAGCGGGCGATAGCGGATTTCAACTGGATAAGTACGCCCAGAAACCTCAATCACGGGAGCGCCATTAAAGTGGCTAGAAAAGCGCTCTGCATCTATGGTTGCAGAAGTTACAATGACTTTTAAATCGGGGCGTTTTGGCAATAGTTGTTTAAGGTAACCCAACAAAAAATCGATATTCAAGCTACGCTCATGCGCCTCATCGATAATAATCGTGTCATATGCATTCAGGAATTTATCGCCCTGTGTTTCCGCCAGCAGAATACCGTCCGTCATCAGTTTAACGTAGCTAGAATCGGTAATTTTATCGTTAAAGCGTACTTTATAGCCCACCACCTCGCCCAGTGGCGAGTTTAACTCTTGTGCGATGCGGCTTGCCACCGAGCGTGCCGCAATGCGACGTGGCTGCGTATGGCCAATTAAACCAGAAACGCCGCGACCAAGTTCCAAACAGATTTTCGGCAACTGCGTAGTTTTACCGCTACCCGTCTCGCCGCACACTATCACGACCTGATTTTTCTTGATGGCTTCAGATATTTCATCGCGGCGGCTTGATACTGGCAGTTCCAGCGGATATTCAGGCTTAGGTAAATTGGCTAAGCGTTGCTGATATTTTTCTTGTGACTTGTTGATTTTTTGCGCAATTTCACCCAATAAGCGTTGCGCTTTTGACATCGGGTTTTCATTTGCCAACTTCTGCAAATCTGCCACATCGCGCAACTTGCGGCGCAAGGCAAACCTATCAGCCAACATGCATAAAGCAAGAGTAGTTTCAATTTGTTGCGAAGTTGGTAATGGCTTGCTAGGAGTGATCATAAAATGCAATGTATAAACTTAAGCTATTTTAACATGGTGCCAAGAAGCAACATGGTGGCAAATTACAAAGGGAAGCGGATTAAAAAAGCGTATAGGAAACAATTGCATCCACGCTGACCATTTATTATTATACTTACTCACGCGCAGGTATAATAACCATCAAACCTTATGTCCAGGACATTTCATAAAAAACCCAAAACCGCGCCCTATCGTGTGAGTAACTACTATGACGGTGGTGTCGTTCAATTAAATCAAGTTACCGTGCCGTCCAAGCGAGTTGGCTACAAAAACAAAAATGGTATTCTCGTTGCAAATGTTCCAGCAGGCATACCGGAGTTTGAAGAGGCCATTCAAAAAAACTTCCCCGGAGTCATGTCAAATTGGCCTCTTGCAGGTAGACTCCTTGTAGGTATTGGCATAAATTTGCCAAAAACAGAATATGAAAACAAAGACGTCGACAACATGGCCAAAGCGATACTCGATGCCTTCAAAGGTGTTGCATACGCAGATGATGTGCAAATTGACTGCTTGTTCATTTCGAAGTCAATTTCGCAAAAATGGTCAACTTGGATAGCATTCAAGACACTTGGCAACGATCCAAAGTCATGGTTCTTGGAACCAATGTTTGAGAAAATAGAAAACCCTCCCTAGCCTCCATGCCCAGCATTAACCAATAAATCTATTTTGCAACGCTTGCAGGTTAAATTCTTCTAAAATTGCTGTAATTCGCTCTTGCGCGTTTTTGCGGGGTTGGCCTGTATATTTGGCAATAATCAACTCGTTTTTCATCGAATGCTCCCAACCTACCAACTCTGTCACCGTCACACTATAACCCGCTGCTTCTAGCTGCAAGCAACGCAGCACATTGGTAATTTGGCTGCCAAATTCACGTGTGTGTATGGGGTGGCGCCAAATCTCGCTTAGTGGCGTTTTGCCGAAACTTTCATTTTTATGTTTGCGCAACACTTCCGCCACTTCCGCCTGGCAGCAAGGAACCAGCACCATGTATTTAGCATGTTTTTTTAGACCAAATTGAATGGCATCATCCGTCGCGGTATTGCAAGCGTGCAGCGCGGTGACAATATCCACGCGGCTTGGCAGCGTACTGGTGTGAATTGATTGCTCTACCGTTAAATGCTCAAAGTGCATACGTGTAAAACCACATTCCGCCGCTAAAGCTTTAGATTTTTCGACTAAATCTGCACGCGTTTCGATGCCAATCACTTCACCCGCATTGAGTTGTTTTAATAGCAAATCATACAAAATAAACCCTAAGTACGATTTACCCGCCCCATGATCTACCAGCACTGGGCTTGGATTGTGCGCCAACACCTCATTAAATAGCGGCTCAATAAAATTAACCAAGTGAGTTACCTGCTTGAGCTTGCGGCGACTATCTTGATTCAGCTTGCCGTCGCGCGTGAGGATATGCAGCGCTTTAAGTAGCTCGACTGATTGGTTGGGATTTATCTCTAATGTCATGCCAGCATTTTAAAGCAAAAAATATTTTTAATGGGTTTTGTAGACAAACCATGTAGTACTGCGTTTTGAGTACTAGGGGCACACAATATTTAAGACCCTAACCCTAAATTAGATAAAGGAACGCAACATGAAAAACACATTGGCAATAACAGGTACTTTATTAGCTTTATTAATTTCTGCTGAAGTAATGGCGGAAGACGCTGCTAAAGTGGATTTAGATAAACGTGGTGACCGCATTGAACAGCACTTAGACAATAAAGGTGATCGTATTGAACAGCACCTAGATAACAAAGGTGACCGCATTGAAGAACATTTAGACAATAAGGGCGACCGCATTGAAGACCATATGGATAATCGCGCTGATAAAGCCGAAGCCAATGGCCACGAGAAACGTGCGGAACACCTTAGGAACAAAGGCGATAAAATTGACCAGCACCTTGATAATAAAGGCGAACGCATTGATAATCGCTTAGATAAACGTGGCGAACATATTGATAATCACCTCGATAAAAAAGGCGAGCGCATTGACCGCCGATTGGATAAACGCGCTGCGCATCGCAAGTAGTTTTTAAAATTAACGCTTAAGGCAGGCCTGAAATATTAATGCAACAATTTTTAAGCGATATTGAAGGCCGTGCTTTTAGCATCGCGCAGTTTGCTACGGGCAACCGCGACGATGCGCTGGATATTGTGCAAGATACCATGATGAAGCTGGTGCAAAGCTATAGCACGCATGAACAATCGAGCTGGAAGCCTTTGTTTTATAGCATCTTGCAAAGCCGTATTTTAGATTGGCATAGACGGCAAAGCGTGCGTAACCGCTTCCGCAGCTGGTTACATTGGGATGAGGAAGAAGAAACCGAAAACCCGCTTGAGCAAGTTGCAGATGCTCCGCAAGCCGCGCCAGATGTGCAATTGCAAGATGTTCAATTTGGCGCCGACTTAAATCATGCGCTTGGCCAATTGCCGCTACGCCAGCAACAAGTTTTTTTGCTGCGCGTGTGGGAAGGCTTAGATATTATCGAGACAGCAGCTACCATGCAATGCTCGCAAAGCAGCGTTAAAACACATTATTCGCGGGCTTTAGAAAAGTTAAAACTGCAATTAGAAGGACACCGATCATGAGTGATTTAGACAAATTTGAAAGCAAGGTCAAAGCAAGTTTAGAGACTGATGTGCAAAATTTAGATGCCGTAACGCGCAAGCAATTAGCAACAGCACGCCGCAAGGCCTTAAACCAACCACAGAAAACGACTTGGCTGCCCGCTTGGTTTAAAAAAGACTATTGGCTGCCCGCTAGCTCGCTGGCTTTGTGCAGTTTATTAGCGGTATTTATTTTGGTAAACCCCAGTCCGCATAGTAAACCAGACAATGTTGCCAATACGCAAGCGGTTCAGCAGCAAAGTGATCAGCTAGCCGCACTGGAGCTGCTGGATGGTGGCGACGATGCAGATGCGCCTGACGACCCGGATTTTTACTTATGGGCAAATGAAATGCTTAACGATAAAGGCACCCCCAATGCAGCTTAACTCCACACAAAATGACGCGATCGTTACGCAGATGACGTTGCCTTCTGCGCGTATTTGTCGCCAATATTTACGCTACAAAGTTGCGATTCGCATGGCTTTATGTGATACGTCGCGGCAGTATTTAGTGACATCTAAGCGCATATTTAAATGGTTAAGGTTAATTCTACTGCGGGCATTAACCGCTTTTACGCTGCTAGCCGCTTCTGTATCGCACGCACAAGATGCCGTAAAAATTGCGCCTCAAAAAACAAACACTACCACGCTCGATTTTATTGAGCTGCTGGGCGAATTGGATAATGACGATGCAGATGGATTAGACGCTGCGTTATCCGAAGTTGAAAACAAACGACATGCTGAAAATGATGCTGTAAAACCAACACAACTTAGTAACACCAAAACCGAACATGCCAAGCAAGGGGCTGAAAAATGAAGACCAAATTGACTATTTTGAATCACGTGCAACACAAGCTATTCGTCTTATGCCTGCTAGCAAGCTTAGGCGCACTTCCCACAACAAGCTTTGCTGATGACAATAATACTGAACCTACAGCCAATGCCTCTGCTACAAGCGGCATCGCGTGGGAAAACTTAAGCGCCCAGCAACAAGAAACGCTCGCTCCGATTAAAGACAAATGGGCGAACTTGCCACCAGAACGCCAACAAAAATTGAGCAAAGGCGCTGAAAAATGGGCGAACATGAACCCCGAACAACGCGAGCAAGCAAAAGAGCGTTTAACGCGATTTAAAAATTTAAGCCCCGAAGAAAAAGCTGAAGTAAAAGAAAACATGCAGAAATTTAGGGAATTACCTCCAGAAGAGCGCAAAGCCTTGCGCCAGCGTTGGAAAAACCTACCGCCCGAACAAAAACAGCAATTTCGCGAACGTATGAAAAACATGAGTCCAGATGAGCGCAAAGCCTTTCGGCAACAAATGAAACAGCGCAAATTACAACGCATGCAAGAGCGTAATTAGCAAAAACTGTTGGAGTTTACGAATTGACAACTGCTATCAATATGTCAGCCGCTGCTATCGCCGTTAACCGCTTTGGACTTGGCACGAGCTTAACTAGCGACTCCGTACCTACTGATACAAAAAAATGGTTGGCTACACAATTAGAGCAATATCAAATCATGCCGAGTACTTGGGCCAATCAACGTAAGACGAGCGAGATTGTTGCGGATTTAGCCCAATATCAAATGCAAGCACGCAACACAAATGAAAATAACAAAGAATCGGTTAAACGCGACTTTAGGCGCGATGTGCGCGACGATTACTTGGCGGCTGTTAAGGCGCGTGCTGAAACCGCGCTCACAACAACCACACCTTTTATAGAGCGTTTGGTGTATTTTTGGGCGAATCATTTTGCCATATCTGTTGAAAAACCTGCAGTGACCGATTTAGCTGGCGCTTTTGAATTGGAAGCCATTCGTCCCTATGTATTAGGTAACTTTAAAGACTTGTTATTTGCGGTGGAAAAACATCCTGCCATGCTATTGTATCTCGACCAAGCGAATTCCATTGGCCCCAATAGCCGCGCCGCTGAACGCATGAGTGCACGCGACCCCAATAAAAAGCGCGGTTTGAATGAAAATCTAGCCCGTGAAATTTTGGAGCTGCATACGCTTGGTGTTCGAAGCGGCTACACGCAAACCGATGTCACCGAATTTGCCAGAGCGCTTACTGGTTGGAGTGTTGCAGGCGCTGGTAATGGTAATGGTAAAAACGCAAAAGACAAAAATGGCATAGAAGGTGCGAATGGCTTTGTGTTTCGTCCGCAAATTCATGAGCTTGGTAGCCGAAATATCATTAACAAAACTTACAACCAATCCAACATAGCACAAGCAGAAGCTGTATTGACAGACTTGGCTACTGCGCAAGCCACAGCCACACATATCGCCACTAAACTGGCACGACATTTTGCGGGCGATACGCCGCCTGCAACTTTGGTAGATAAACTCAGCAAAGCCTTTACCAGTAGTGGAGGAAACCTTAGCAGCGTTTATCGCGCGCTAATTGATGCGCCTGAAGCATGGCAGCCTGCGCCAGCTAAATTTAAAACCCCTTGGGAATGGCTGATTTCGAGCTTGCGTGGACTAGGTTACCTAAACACAGGTAAACAGAATTTGGAAGGTATTAACCCTGCACAAATACTGAATCAATTAGGTCAGCCAGTGTGGAAATCTGGCTCACCCACTGGTTATGACGATATTGCCGACACATGGGCTGGACCTAACGCCTTGTTGCGACGAGTAGAAATAGCACAGCGCCTAGCCGCACCTTTTGGCGACAAATTGGATGCCAGAACCTTGGCTGAAAAAATATTAGCTGGCTCGATTAGCACTGCAACAAAAACCGCCATTGGCCGTTCAGAAAGTGCAACTACAGGTTTAGCGTTGCTATTAGTTTCACCTGAGTTTTTGAGGAGGTAAACGCATGAATCGCCGTGATTTTTTACGTTTTAGCACTTTAAGTAGCGCAACATTCTTTGCTTCACCTTATCTTAGTTTTGCTGCCACCAATACTGACCGCCGCTTTATCTTTATTATCCAGCGCGGTGCGGCTGATGGCCTTAATACCGTCATTCCGTATGCTGACCCTGCTTATGCAAAACTACGCGGCGCATTAGCGATTGATGTAGCCCAAGCGACCAAGCTGGATGGCCTATTTGCGCTACATGCTTCACTGGCAGAAACTGCCAAACTATACGCATCTGGCCAAGCACTGTTTGTGCATGCAGTTGCATCACCCTATCGTGACCGTTCGCACTTTGACGGGCAAAATGTGCTGGAAACAGGCGGTATTGCGCCATATCAGATGAAAGATGGCTGGATGAACCGCCTGCTCACGCTGCTGCCAAGTACGCAAAATGAAGCTATTGCCATTGCCTCCACCGTGCCAATGGCTTTGCGCGGAAAAGCAGAAGTCACCTCTTATGCGCCTTCTAACCTACCGCAGGCTTCGGATGATTTGCTGATGCGTGTTTCTCAACTGTATGCTGAAGATGCGCAATTACACAGCATTTGGGCTGCAGCGATGGATGCCAATAATATGGCGGAGGATGCCAGTGCTAAACAAGACCCTGCCAGCCTAGGTAAGTTGGCCGCCTCATTTCTCAACAAAACCAATGGTCCGCGCATCGCTATGATAGAAACGGGCGGATGGGATACGCATACTGGTCAAGAAGGTCACTTGGCGAGGCAATTAAAATCGCTAGATGCCCTCATTGCTACATTGCGAGATGGTTTGGGCGAAAATTGGCAGAAAACCACTGTGCTAGTCGCCACCGAATTTGGCCGTACTGCCGCCGCCAATGGCACTGGCGGCACCGATCACGGTACAGGTTCTGCCGCCATGATACTGGGCGGCGATGTAAAAGGCGGACGAGTGCTAAGCGATTGGCCAAGCTTGAACCAAAGTAATTTATATGAAGGGCGCGATCTAAAACCCACGCTTAATTTGGATACGCTCATTGCATCTATCGCGGCGGCTAGCTTTGGTGTAGATGCCGATAAAGTGGCTAAAACCTTATTCCCCAACAATAGCAATAGTAAATTAATCGATGGCTTAATTAAAACTTAAGCCTTGTTGCATATTAAAAATTTGCGTTTAAGGTGTAGATGATAAAATACTGTTCGTCTTCAACGCAAACTCCGTTTAAAAATCAAAAAAACGAGTAGGCTAGGCTAAGACAATACGCTTTTGTATGGCGAATTGAAGCCGATATAGTTTTTTTCATTTTCAAACGGAGTCAAAATGGCAATTCAATGGTACCCGGGTCACATGACCCAAGCCCGCAAGAAGGCTGAAGAAACCATGGAATTTACTGACATTGTCATTGAGGTGCTAGATGCACGCGTGCCAGAGGCAAGCCATAACCCGGTAATTAATGAAATGCGCTTGTTTCGACAACGCCCTAACTTAAAAATACTCAATAAAGCCGACTTAGCCGACCCAAAAGTAACACAAGATTGGCTGAATTATTTTAACGCGCAGCCCAACACCAGAGCTGTGGCGCTTTCATGCAAAAAACCGGGTGACGCCAACAAAATCCCTAAGCACTGCTTGGCGCTTACGCCGCACCGTGGCACGCATTTAAAGCCTTTGCGCATGCTTATTATGGGCATTCCCAACGTAGGTAAATCTACGCTCATGAACGCCTTATTAAACCGCCGCGTGGCTAAAGTAGGTGATGAGCCTGCCGTGACCAAAAGCCAACAGCGTTTTGACTTGAGCGACACGATGAGCATTACCGATACGCCTGGCATGATGTGGCCAAAAATTGCGTATGAAAGCGATGGCTACATGTTGGCCGCCAGCCACGCCATTGGGCGCAACGCGGTAATTGATGAAGATGTGGCCTTGTTTTTGGCCGATAACTTACTCAAAACTTACCCTGATTTGCTAAATGCGCGCTACAAGCTTGATGCTATGAAACTAGATGTAACCAAGATGGATGGCGTTGATTTGCTGGAAGCGATTGCCAAACGCCGCTCGTACAAACGACATGATGGATTATGGGATACTGAAAAAACCGCAGTGGCTTTTTTAACGGATTACCGTAGCGGCGCCATTGGTCGCGTGAGTTTAGAATCGCCGCAAAGCCGTGAAGCAATGATTGAAAACACCAAAAATATTACAACTCCAGTTTAGTATCTCGCGTAATCTGCGTGTAGCTCATTACGCGATTTCGTCCACTATTTTTGGCGCTGTACATAGCACTATCAGCAGTGGCAACAAGGCCTTTAAAATCGTAACCTGCCCGCACAGAATCAGCCACACCAATGCTTACTGTAGTTTTAATACTAGCTTTGTTTATTTTCAACGGGCTTTCTTCAATACCCGAGCGTATGCGTTCCGCCAAACCTATTGCATCACTCTCAGTAGTGTTCGGCAAAAATACGCAAAATTCTTCCCCCCCATAACGGCCTAGCACATCACTAGAACGCAAAATAGCTGCAATCACTTTGGCCAAATGCCGCAAAACATCATCACCACACAAGTGTCCATATTGGTCGTTTACTTTTTTAAAGTGGTCGATGTCTATTAATAAAACCGCCATGCTCAAGTTAATACGTTTACAAATATCTTGCATTTTTAAAGCGGCATCTTCCAAACCACGGCGATTTAACACGCCAGTCAGACCATCGATAGTTGCAATCGATTCTAAGTTCTGTGCCAGTTTATAACTTAACATCAGCACAAATAAACTTGAAATGAAAAATTGTGAAACTGCACCCAGCATAAAGGTGTAAGCATTGACTGGCCAAGCTGCGAAAGAATCAAATACTGCAATATCCACGTGAGTTGCATAGGCTGCACGACCAATCATCAAAATCGCCAGCAATAAATATAAGCTAGAGGCAATCCAATACAAATTACCCACCACACCCTCGTCTCGAGAGAAAGTGAGTCGAGCGCAATATAGAAAAATCGCCGCAAAAACAATAGCGCCAAGCACTACTGCAGACCTGACATCATGCTGCGTTAGCATAAAATAGGCATCAACTATGGCTAGTAAAACAAATACAACAACAGGAATACGGTGATCTGGTTTTCGTCCAATAAACGCCTGAATACCATTAATAAATAAGCTTAATCCGGCGCCTATCAAGGCCATGCCTGGCAAAAATACCATCTTAGTGGCATCTAGCTGCATCAATACCAGTACCATGCCTAGGCCAATTACTAAGTTACCCACCGCCCAATAACCAGGGCCGTTCACCTCTTTGTGATGTCCGCGCGTAATCGCCAACAGCATGGAAAGCATGAAGGTGAGCAACATCGACATGAAAATGATGGTTTTTAGGTCAAACTTCGGCATATGAAATTGGTTTAATACCTATCAGAAAATATATTTTACGAACAAAGAAACTTTAAGTGTTAATTTTTATTATGCAGTTACAATCATACTATAAACATATAACAACCAATAGAATTCGGCAGAAAATCATGCCAAGTTCTTTCAAGAAGCCACTAAAAGAAGCATGTTAAATAGTCTCAACTCCCCACAGCGCGAAGCCGTAAAGTATCTCGATGGTCCATTGCTAGTGCTTGCTGGCGCTGGCTCTGGCAAAACACGTGTGATTACCGAAAAAATTAGCTATTTGATTGATGAGGCAGGCTACAACCCTAAGGAAATAGCCGCTATCACCTTCACTAACAAAGCGGCTCGCGAGATGCAAGAACGCGTAAGTAAGCTCATGGTGGGTAAAAGTATTAAAGGGTTAACTGTAACGACCTTTCACTCACTTGGGCTGCAAATGTTGCGTACAGAGGCGAGCTTGTTGGGTTACAAACCTCAATTTTCTATTTTAGATGCCTCAGATAGCTTTAAAATTGTTGCGGATATTTTAGCCACCACCGATAAACAATTGTTGCGCAAAACACAGTACCAAATCTCTCATTGGAAAAATACCTTTATTAATCCTGACCAAGCTAAAGCAACCGCAGAGGAAGACTTAACCCACGCAGCAGCTAAGGTTTATCAACTTTACCAACAGACACTAAAAGCGTATCAAGCCGTTGATTTTGATGATTTAATCAAGCTGCCAGTGGAACTATTTGAGCAACATGAAACTGCACTAAACAAGTGGCAGCGCAAACTACAATATCTACTAGTTGATGAATACCAAGATACCAACGCTTGCCAATACAAGTTGGTAAAAATGCTCACTGGTGTGCGTGGGCAATTTACCGCCGTGGGTGATGACGACCAAGCTATTTACGGCTGGCGCGGCGCAGACGTAGAGAATTTACGCCAACTTACCGAAGATTTTAGCAAACTTAAAGTGATTAAATTAGAGCAAAATTATCGCTCAACGGTAAGAATTCTCAGAGCTGCCAACCAAGTAATTGCGAATAACCCAAAACTGTTCGAAAAGAAACTATGGAGCGATTTAGGCACAGGTGATTTGATTCAAGTTTCTGCCGCCATGTCCGAAGAAAGTGAAGCCGAAAGCGTACTCATGAAACTGCAAGCGCATCGGTTTGAGCACCGTACTAAGTTTTTGGACTACGCCATTCTTTATCGCGGTAATCATCAAGCACGCGTATTTGAGCAACTACTACGCAGCCAAAAAATCCCCTACACCATCTCTGGCGGGCAATCATTTTTTGATAAAGCTGAAATTAAAGATTTGGTCAGCTATCTACGCTTAATTGCGAATGAAGATGACGACCCTGCGTTTATCCGTGCGGCAACAACACCCAAAAAAGGCATTGGCAACACCACGCTTGAACGGCTTGGCGAGTATGCAAGCGCGCATAAAATGTCACTGTTTGCTGCGGCGTTTGAGCAAAACTTTCAAAGTGAAATCGGCAGTAAGCAATTAGAAGACTTGCTTAATTTCTGCCAATATATCAATAAGTTACAAACCCGTGCAGTGCGCGACCCTGCAGGCGAGGTATTAAATGACTTGCTGACAACAATTCAATATGAAGCGTTTTTATATGATGCAGAAGAGTCACGCGCGGCAGAAAGTAAATGGGCGAATGTGCTCGAATTTATTGGCTGGCTTACAAAAAAAGGTGAAGATTCCACCGAATTTGGTAACGAGCGGGATGGCAAAAACTTACTAGAGCTCACACAAATGGTCTCGCTCATGAGTATGCTAGAAGGTCGAGAAGAGGGCGAACCTGACGCGGTAAAACTATCCACCTTACATGCTGCGAAAGGTTTAGAGTTTGGCCATGTGTTCTTAGTAGGCGTTGAAGAAGGTATTTTGCCACATCGAGAAAGCATAAATGCGGCTACGCTAGACCCAAGCCGCATTGAAGAAGAACGCCGCCTGATGTATGTGGGTATTACACGCGCACAAAAATCATTGAATATTTCGTGGTGTAAGAAACGTAAGCGCGCAGGCGAAATGCAAATGTGTGAACCTAGCAGATTTATTAGCGAGCTGCCAACAGGTGATGTCAAACATTTTGGCAACCCGTTTAACGATCCTGACGTAAGTAAAGAATTTGGCAAATCTAAAATGGCAAATATTCGCGCGATGCTTAACAAAACCAATTGAGCATTTATTTAACGTGACTCATCAAATAAATGCTCGTTTAAACCAAATCATTACTCTTGTAGGCGTCTACCATAACTCACTGCATAAGCTGCCGGACGCGCTAATAATATCGGGTCCTCAGAAGCATCTATACCATCTACCAAAACAAGCGGGTTGAACATGGTCGCTTTTTCAAACTTCGCACCTTCAGCATCCACATTGTTAAGTGTGAGCGTACCCAATTCAACTTGTTTTCTTGTTTCTGGCCATACGACAGTTGGATCATTCACTACATCCCCTTTATCAGCCAGTTGTACGGCAATTTTAAATTTAGCTGGCGCCTTGCTTAGGCGCACTGGCAGTTCATCCATCAAATAGTTGGGTGTTGCTTTAGCAACTTGTTCTTTTGTTAAAAACTCTGCGCCATTAATTGGAGTAATGCGATAGCGGCCATACTGCGTTTCACCTTTTGCATTAGTAAATTTAAATGCGTTTACGCCATAAAAAGCTTCTGTCGCAAAACTAACTGGTGCTGGCTTCGGCATTTGTACAAAAGCAAGTGCTGCTGGATGTGTGCCTAAAAATTGCTCTACTGGTGTTGGTTTAGCTGCATCAGGGCCACTCGCTGCAATCGCATTAAGTAAGCCTAAAAAATCTTCAGGTTTGGCAGCTGGGAAGCCATTAGTAGAAATACTTACAATATCCGTATATTCGCCTTCTGGCAGCTGAAAACGAATGGCGATGCCCTTGGGAAAGGCATTGCCATCTGCATCTGGAATTGTTGGTACACCTGTCGCATCTGAAAAACGCACAGTGACTGGACTAGGTTTTGTTTGCAAATGCACAGCTTTGCTAAGGGTAGCTGCGGATTTTGCAGGCACAAACTCACCTTGCACCACAATGCCTTTTGCATGATTGGCACGATAGCCTTTGTGCGGCCCGCCTGATAACTTTGTGAGTGTATTCACAATTTGCTCGACGACTGGTTTACTGCTTTCAGCGACATCCTCTGCATATGCGTTAGAGATACTTAAAACTAGCGTAGTAAGGGCTAGACTTTTAATTATTGCATGCTTTGTTTTCATAATGCTTTCCTTTTTAAAAATGTGAGATAAGTTGAATAAATGTGTTTTCGTTAAAGTTTTGTAAAATTTTTGATTAAGTTGGCTCTCAACAAAATGAGCTGATTGTTTAACTCTTGCAGCTCTGTGAGCGAACAACCTGTGCTACAGGCAACCTGCGTATGCACATCAACCGCCTGCGCTTGTAACAACTTGCCCTGTTCAGTGAGTGTAATTATGACTTTGCGCTCATCATCAGTCGCGCGTTGGCGCTGAATTAAGCCCAATTTTTCTAAGCGCTTAAGCAGCGGCGTTAGCGTACCTGAGTCAGAAAACAACTTTTCACCAATGCGATTGACGGTTATGCCATCTTTCTCCCACAACACCAATAACACCAAATACTGTGGATATGTCAGTTTGAGCTTAGTTAGCAAAGGTTTATATACCTTAGTCATGCTCAATGACGCAGAGTAAAGCGCAAAGCACAGCTGTAAATCTATACTTAAGACTTGGGGTGAGTCTTTGCTTGCTGAAAGACTGGTATTAGATGTCGTTTTATTTTGCGTCATTTTATTTTCCATGCGCACATAGTATCACACAATTAAATTGTGTGCAATACAATTGTGTGGTGATTAGTAAGATTGAATTTATAACCATTACTGAGCAATGTATAATACAACTGTTTAGAAACAGCTAAAGCATCTCTTGTACTCATCACTCATTTCATCAAGTAACTCTGAATCGTCATATACAGATTTGCGCACCCTAGAGAAAATAACAGAACTATGCCATTCATCACCTTAGATAACGCCTCGCTCGCATTTGGTCACCACGCCCTGCTTGACCATGCCGTCTTTCAACTAGACGCTGGCGAACGCGTGGGTTTGATTGGGCGTAATGGTGCGGGTAAATCGAGCTTGCTTAAAGCCATTGCCGGCACAATTAAGTTGGATGACGGCAACGTGTGGCGGGCGCCAAATGCGCGCGTAGTATACGTGCCGCAAGAGCCTGAATTAGATACTACGCATAGCGTTTTTGAAGCAGTTGCCGAAGGCTTAGGTGGCTTGCAGCAAATTATTATCGACTACCACCAAGTAACGCATGATATGGGCATGATAGATGCCGATATTGACGCTTTAATGACCAAAATGCAGCACTTACAGCATGAGCTAGATGTGCAAAATGGCTGGGCAGCGCAATCACGTGTAGAAACGGTTTTAACGCGGCTTAACCTAGATGCAGATGCCTTGGTATCAACGCTATCGGGCGGCTGGCGCAAACGTGTGGCGCTGGGTCGTGCGCTGGTGGCCGAGCCTGAAGTATTGTTACTGGACGAGCCAACCAATCACCTAGACTTAGAAGCGATTGAATGGTTAGAAGAGCTATTACTGAGTTTTAATGGCTGTGTGCTGTTTATCACCCATGACAGGCGCTTTTTAAATAGGTTAGCCACACGTATTACCGAGCTGGATCGCGGCATTCTCACCGATTTCATCGGCAACTTTACGCAATATCAAACAAAAAAAGAAGAGTTAATTGCCGTAGAAGAAACCCACGCAGCCAAATTTGACAAAGTGTTAGCACAAGAAGAAGTGTGGATTCGCCAAGGTATTAAGGCGCGCCGCACCCGCAACGAAGGCCGTGTGCGCAGGTTAGAGGCGCTACGCTTAGAGCGCGCCGCACGACGCGAACGTCAAGGTAACGTGAAACTGAATTTAGATGCAGGCGAACGCAGTGGCAAGCTGGTGGCCGAGCTAGAAAACGTTTCAAAATCATACAGCGATAAAGTGCTGATTAAAAACTTCAGTACGCGTATTTTGCGCGGCGACAAAATTGGCTTGCTCGGCCCTAACGGCATTGGCAAAACTACACTACTTAAATTAATTCTTGGCGACATAGAACCAGATAGCGGCAAAATCCTACGCGGCACTAAAATCAACGTCGCGTATTTCGACCAAATGCGCGAGCAGTTAGACGAAGAAGCCACGCTGGCAGATACCATTAGCCCGGGTTCTGACTTCGTTGAAATCGGCAACGAGCGCAAACACGTCATTAGCTATTTGGAAGATTTTTTGTTTCCGCCGCAACGCTCTCGCTCCCCTGTCAAATCACTCTCTGGTGGTGAGCGTAATCGTTTGCTTCTAGCGCGTCTATTCGCCCGTCCAGCCAATGTTTTAGTGCTAGATGAGCCAACCAACGATTTGGATATTGACACGCTGGAACTGCTAGAAAGCTTGCTACAGGAGTTTTCTGGAACGCTATTTTTAGTGAGCCACGACAGGGCATTTTTAGAAAATACCGTGACACAAGTGATTGCCTTTGAAGGCAACGGCGTACTAACCGAATTTGGTGGTGGCTACGATGATTGGCAACGATTCTCTACACTACAAAATCAACAACGCTTAGAAGATAAAAAATCTGAATCTGCCCAGGTTGCAAAAAGTGCTTCTAAACAAAGTGATGCTAAACCTGCTTCGAAACTAAGTTTTAAAGAACAAAAAGAGCTTGAAGAAATTCCAACCAAAATTGAGTTACTGGAAACTGAACAGACTAATATTAGTAATCAATTGGCCGATGGAGAACTTTATAAAACACAACCTGAACGCGTTAAAACACTACAAACCAGACTAAGTGAAATTGAAAGTTTACTTGAAACTCTGCTCGCACGATGGGAAGCGTTGGATTCAAAATAAAGCTAATTGATTTTAAAACGTCTCCAACGATATTTGGCCCAATAATAAGCATCCATTATCGACAATGCGTAAATAAAAATGCCCCCCGCAAGCTTGCCCACCATAGAGATATGTGGCTGTGCGAGGTTAAAGGTAATGAGTCCAAGTATCACCATAAAACACACCATTACTAAGCCTTTGACTGGCGTGTTGTTAAGCAATTGCCCCACGCCTGGCAATAAAATGGAGATGAGTAACACCCATTTGGGGTCTAAAGGTGGTTTAATTTCTTCTGCTTTTGTTTTATTAGTGGTTTCATTATTTTCCATTATTCACTCTCTAACACTTTGCTGATAGCTACTGTCTGTTTAATTAAACTTTCTACAATATCGCGAGCGATAGGTGCATCGTTATAAACTGCATTGCGCAGAATCAAATACTCACCACGATTAGCCTGTTTTACCATATAAGTGAGTCTAACAAATTCTGGCATGATGAGCAGTTCTTTCATTTTTAAATCACTAAATAAGGTTGGTACAAGATGCTCTAGCAGGCTTATATCTATTGGTTTGTGGAGGTACTTAATAATGGCATGTTGTGGCCAGTTATTAGGTATTGTCAAATTACCGCCCCATTGCCAAGAAGGGCTGTAGAACTCATTATTGGCTGGCCGTACAATCACATCTAGGCTGCCTATACTGGTTTTATTTGCCGAGACTTTAACCAATAGCCATAACGGCGGTAATTTGCGCCATGCTATCGTGTCTTCTACAATATTAAGTGCAATTTTGTAACCTGCATAATTGCCCTGCAACACTGGCAGATTAGCCTTATCTTGACTGATCTGCGCTTGTTGCAATAACCTAATACAATCATCAAATACTGTACTTCTTGCTTGAACTTTATGTTTGGCATCACGCTGGTATTTGCCAAACATCAGCAAACCCAGCACCGTTAGCAAAGCAATCAGTACAATCTGCAAACTAATAGACCCTTATTAATATCCACGTGGACGCGGCCAAGGCATGGTGAATTGATCCGCACGTCTTACAAATTGATAGCGACGGAAAATAAACCACAATGAGGCCAAAATATAGAACGCCATAATTGATAACAAAGTAGCGCCATAGCCTAAGAACGTTGCAAAATATGTTGCGCTACACAACACTAAAAGTGTGATGGCAGGTAAAGGATGGAAAGGATGGATATAGCCACGATGAATGCTGCCTAGCGGCCATTTTTTCCTGAATTTAATCATATTAAAGGTCATGAAGGTATAGCCCAGCAAACCCGACAAGATAGAAAAAGTAATCACTTGATCTAATAAACCAGTAAAGGCAAATGAGATGGCGATTGGTACCAAGAAAATAATGCTGCGGTATGGCGTGCGATAACGCGGATGAATGGCGCCAAAAAACACTGGCATGTAACGATCGCGAGCGAGCGAGAACCAAGCACGTGAGGCATCATTAATACAGCCATTAGCAGATGCAACAGCTGCAAATAGTGTCGCTACAAATAGCATTAATTGCAACTTGCTGCTACCTAGCAAAGTTGCCGCATCGTACATCGGGGTAACTGCTTGACCTAAATATTGCCAGGGCATTAGGCCAGAAGCCACAAACCAGGTAATGGTCGCTGCTACTAGCAAAGTCATCATGCCGCCGAGTGTGCCAATAGGTATCGCTCTGCCAGCCGAACGTACCTCCTCTGCTGCTTGGCAAGTACCTTCAATGCCCAAGTAATACCACATACCAAATTGCAAGGAGGCGACAACACCAATCCAACCATACGGCAAATCAGTCAACAAGGCTTTATGTTGCAATACTGCACCTTGATTTAATGGGTCTACTGCAAAAAATAGCACGATTAATGACATGAATGCTAGGAAAGTGATGACCAAGTTAAGCGTAAGCGTTGCAAATACGCCGCGGTAATTAAGCCAAGCCAAAAACGCCACAGTAAGCACCACAAACGGCTTGGTATCAAGATCGGCAAAGCCCAACACCCCTGCCCCCGATTTCATTAAATCACCCACAACTAGCGCATCTGCTGCGCAAAGCATGGTGTAAGCCATCACCAAATAAAGCCCTACATTAAACGCCATTAAGGGGCCAATAATATGCTTGGCTTGCGTGTATTGCCCACCTGCCGCAGCGACCGTAGAAGTAACTTCAGAATCAATCATCGCTACACAAGTGTACAACAAGCCAATGACCCAACATGCGATTAGTGAAGCATACGCGCCACCTTTGCCAACCGTAAAGTTCCAACCCATAAACTCACCCACCAGCACAATGCCCACACCCAGCGCCCATATATGAAAGGGATTAAGTACTTTGAGCATGGCAATACGCTTATTGCTATTTACTGTTATCGCTTCAGCCATTATGGATTCTCCTCTTCTAGATGCACACCATGCACTACATCGTCCTCGCCACCTTCGCGCGAGCTCATTAAATATTCTTCATCGTATTGCGAAGAAACCATAAAGGCATCTACTACCATCCAAGCCAGCATAATGGCGGATAAGCCCCATGCCAAATACATTAAAATGTTCCAAAATCCCATGATGTTTCTCCTAAAATTGTGAGTAACGATTTAATTATTATCGAATTAATGATCAAACTTTTCTGCAATCACTTCGCGATATTGCTTATCTGATATTTTCAACATCAGCACAAAATAGCCAACGACTACAATAATAGTAATGATCAGCATCATCGGATCAATCGTGTAATCAAAATGATTGTTAATCAGCGTCGCC
>JANYCB010000164.1 GCA_025360485.1 Methylotenera sp.
CAATTGCTATAGCCTTTGTCGCCGCTTGGGTATGGCACTTCATCGGTGTGTCCAGATAAGCTAATCTTGTTGGTTACACCATTGAGCATCTTGCCAATCTCTTGCAGTATTTGCTGTGCATAGGGCTGCATTTCTGCCTTAGATGAGGCAAACATGGGCCTATTTTGCTCATCGACAATTTGGATACGCAAACCTTCCGATGTAATGTCTAGCAAAAGTTGCTTCTTGAATTTACTTAGCGTTGGGCTATCTTCAATCGCTTTTTCGATTTTTGCTTTGAGCTCCTCTAATTTTTCTTTCTCTGCTTTTTCTAAAGCTTGCTTAGCATCTTTAACATCAACAGATTTTTCCTTTTCTTTAGAGCCATCAACTGGTTTAACTTGCCCCTGTTTTTTGGTCAGGTCTTTACCGCCGCCACCTTTAATTAAAGTGTCGCTAGCACCAACTGCAGTGCCTCCCGTCAATGCCAACATTAAAGGTGTTTTAAAGTAATCGGAAATGCCTTCTTTTTGCGCTTTCGAAGTCGATCCTAGCAACCACATCAGCAAAAAGAAAGCCATCATGGCAGTAACAAAGTCAGCATAGGCAATTTTCCAAGCGCCTCCATGGTGCCCCGCAGCGGTTTTTTTAATCTTTTTTACAATAATCGGTCTAACGCGATCTTCAGCCATAGCAAACTCCGTCTAATTCTGATGTTGTTTGTGTATGCATTATTTGGCTGCTTTGGCTTGTTTAACGTGCGTTTCAAGCTCAGCAAAACCTGGACGTTCAGTTGAATAAAGCACTTTTCGACCAAACTCAACAGCAATGGATGGCGCATAGCCATTCAAACTAGCAAGCAAAGTCACTTTCACGGTTTGATACATTTTTGTACTCTCTTCCAGCTTTTGTTCTAATAAGCCTGAAAGTGGGCCAACGAAGCCATAAGCCAACAAAATACCTAAGAAAGTACCTACCAGCGCATGTGCAATTAAAATACCTAATTCCGCGGGTGGAAGTGCTACGTTTTCCATGGTGTGCACCACGCCCATTACCGCAGCCACAATACCGAAAGCAGGTAATCCATCGCCCAATTTGGCAATACAATGTGCAGGGACATGGCCTTCCATGTGATGTGTTTCAATCTCGTTATCCATCAGATTTTCTACCTGAAATGCATCCATATTTCCCGACACCATCAAGCGTAAGTAATCGGTTATAAACTCAATCAGGTGATGATCGTGAAGTAATTTAGGATACTTGCTGAATAATGGGCTGGCTTCTGGGTTTTCAACATCGTTCTCAATCGACATCATGCCGTCTTTACGAATTTTGGCTAAAATTTCGAACAAGAGCGCGAGCAAATCCATGTAAAGTGCTTTGTTGAACTTGGAGCCTTTGAACAAGGTAGGCAATGCCTTGACTGTGGCTTTAATCGCCTTGCTATCGTTACCAACAACAAATGCACCAATCGCACCACCAAAAATCATCAGGACTTCCAGTGGCTGCCACAGTGCACCTAAATGTCCACCAGCAATCGCGTATCCGCCGAAAACAGCACCACAAACCACAATGTAGCCAATAATGACAAACATACTTTTGCACTCCTGAAAGAAACTTAACTTCTGACGTTTTAGTAATTAATGTCAGAATATCAAGATGAGAGGCAAATCAATCGATGGAATAAAGGGATATTTTCGGGTTTATATTAAATATAGGGTACTTGCGAAAAATGTTGTTGTGGAGTGGAAAGGCAGAAATGCAAATGGAATAATAAAGAGACAGATGCAACTAAGTATCTACTAAAATACCTAGGGTAACCGCCACACATAAAGCATAGGAGAGTGCTCGCCGCCTGCAATGCGCATACTTGGGGTAAGTCCAGGAATTTCGAATTCCAGACTGATAAGAAGACTACCAGATTTCATCTCCTGACGCGCTTTTTCCCACAACGCCAACATAGCAGCTGGTGACAAATAAGCGAAAATAATGTCGTAATCCACAAAATTAAGCGAACGGTAATCACCCAGTTTAAAAATTGCACTAGAGCGGCGTAATTTGCTACGCACAAAACTTACTATCCATGGTAACGGAGCAATTTCAACACCTTCGATGTAGCTTTCTGGCCTGACCTTGGCAATATACATAGGCATGTCACCTAAACCACTGCCAATATCAATCAAACGCAGCGGTCTATTTTTTGGCATCACCTTCTCTACTTGTCGCCACACTATTGGGCGAGAAGGAAAAAATGGAACTTGACTACGAAAAGTAGTCCAAAACAAGCTCAGACTAATGATAAAACCTGTTAAATATATTTCATTCGGAGCATGCCAACTCGACATGCCCAATATTGCCATTGGGAAACATAGATGAATCCAACGCCACCAGTTAGCCATACCCACCAAGTGAGAAAATGTTGCGGCCAATAATGCTTGCATCAACACTATTTGCAGAATAGAAAATGACACATCAGCATTAAAAAATACTGCTGCGAATAATTGAACGCTGTATGAAATCGCCAGTACTGTGATAAATGCTGCACATTGAACCACAACTGCCAATGTGGCTGGCTTAAATTTGACTTTAGTCACGCGCATTAGAAACTCTCTAATGCTCTTTAAGAACTCAGGCTTTTTCTCCTGATGGAACTGAAATTCCACTGGGGAAAGCTTATTCTGTGTTTTTTCCATAAACCAAATTACGCTGTCATCGAAACTAAATTGTAAGTAAGTTCTTTAGCTTTTTTAGTTTTACCCGCACGTGAAGGTACATGGCACAAATTACATACATAATTTTGATTCAAATCATAAGTGTTCACGATATATTCACCACCGCAACAAGTGCAACTTTTCATTTTCAACATTTTGCTTTCCACAAATCGAACCAATGTCCAAGCGCGCGTCATAGACAATACTGGCTCAACTTCTGCATCCTGCTCTACTACTTGTTGCTGATACAAACTATAGGCTTTTATAATGGCGTCAATACCTTTTACATCTGCATAATCCACCATAAATTTATAAATATTGTAGAAAATTGATGAATGAATATTCGGTTGCCAAGTCAAGAACCAATCTGTAGAGAAAGGCAACATACCTTTAGGTGGCGAAACACCCTTCAACTCTTTATATAGCTTGATTAAACGTTCACGGGATAAAGTTGTTTGAGATTCAAGCAGTTGCAGTCTCGCGCCAAGCTTAATCATGCGTATTGCTAATTGAATTTGCTCTGATTCATTCACTACACTTTTCGTTTTCATCATCTTCACCTTTTATCTATAATCAATATCTATTTAATAAATTCAGCGCTTAAACTATGCCATCGCACCAGCATTTTGACCCGCCATTAATACAGCAGTATGCAAATGCGCTTGTGAACGATCTTTTGTATAGTTGGTAAGCATGCCCAAAATTGTGCTGTCATCAAATCTGAAACGCGCTAGCATCATATTGGTACTGCAGAGCTTGAGTAACTGTAAAGTACTTAAGCCTTCTAATAAATCTGCGATATCTTTACTGATACCCAAACGGAAAATTGCAGTGGCCTTATCTGAACGAATCAATTGTTGCGCCAGTAATAAATAATTAAGGTTAGCGTCTTTAATTTCCGACATCATTTCTACTTCATCCATTTTATTCCCCATTCTTTTTCAGTAGTTGTTAAAAGCCCGCAGTTCGCGTTAGACGTACTTTGAGCTTATTCACAAAAATAAAATATTGGGGTTTGTCGGTTTTTTAGGTAAGACAAGCGGACACACCTTTGTAGGTGTTTGTCTTACAAACACCTACAAAGGGTTGGAGATACTAATATAAATCAATGACTTAATTTAAAATAGAATTACCTATATTTAAATTAAGCTTCATTAAAACTCGTTAACAGATAAAAATCATCTCAAAAATATCCTAAAAATAATTAAAGTTTTTTTAATTTTTGCCGTCATGAGTATGTTTTGCTAAAAATATCCTTTCACAAAAAACATTATAGGCATCACGCAATAAGTATTTATCGGCAGCACTTTATAAAACTTTAGGAAATTTTAAAAAAAACTTAAAATATTTTATATCTCATTGTTTTTTATAGTTTAAATATTTGTAAAAACACCATCGCTAGCCTCATATTGGGAAAATTTCTGCATGTAGGCTTAAAGAAAGGCCAGCATTCACCCTTTTATTCTAAAGATACAATCCTATCGATTCGCTTAATAATTGACCCTAAGCAATAACAGCAAGTAATTAAAGTCCAGAAATTAGAAATATCTGGATTAAACAACATAGGGAATCGTCATGCCAGATGACAGCGATTTAGGAAAAACAGAACAGGCCTCACCCAAGCGTTTAGAAAACGCAAGGGAAGAAGGCGATGTGCCACGCTCCCGCGAGCTGGCTACATGTACTGTGCTATTCACTGCGGGTTTAAGTTTACTCATGATGGGTAACCACCTTAATCAAGCATTAAAAACGACCTTAAGTGCAGGTTTACGTTTCAATCGTACTGAGGCTTTTGAACCTTTAGTGTTATTAATGAAAATAGCCGACTCAATCAATGCGCTACTTTTGGCTTTTGCGCCATTTGCATTCATATTAGTGGCGGTGGCTATCGCCGCACCCATCATTATTGGCGGCTGGGTATTTAGTAGCAAAGTATTTGTACCACAATTTAGCCGTCTGAATCCAATGCAAGGACTTGGGAATCTAATCTCAAAAAACTCTGCTGTCGAGTTAATTAAATCTATCGCTAAAACATTGCTGGTAGCAACTGTGGCTTACACAGTGATTTCGCGTGATATGGAGCCTATCCTCTCACTCTCCTTGTTGCCACTAAAAACCAGCATCGCGCAAGTAAGCGATTTAATGCTGATGGGCTTCTTGTCAATTGTCAGCGCATTGGTGCTTATTGCAGCCATTGATGTGCCCTATCAGCTTTATCACTACGCTAATAAGTTGAAAATGACCAAAGAAGAAGTGCGTCAAGAATCCAGAGAGTCTGAAGGTAATCCAGAAATCAAAGCTAGAGTACGTCAACAACAACGTGAAATGGCCAAGCGTAGGATGATGTCTGAAATACCAAAAGCTGATGTCGTCATTACTAATCCTACGCACTATGCCGTTGCTATTAAGTACCAGGATGAGGGTATGCGCGCGCCAATAGTCGTCGCCAAAGGCGCAGATGCTATCGCTTTGAAAATTCGCGAAATCGCCGCCGAGAACAATATACTCACCATGGAAGCACCCAAATTAGCACGCGCTATATATGCACACACCGAGCTAGGGAATGAAATCCCTGAAGCACTGTATTCAGCCGTGGCTGAGGTGTTGGCCTATGTATTCCAAATGCGTATTTTCAAAAAAGAAGGTGGCTTCCACCCAGAAATACCTAAGGCATTACCCGTGCCAGAAGAGTTGGATCCGCACAGCCTGTTACCTGCACCTAGCGCCAATGGAACTGAGTTTTCTAACTTAGGAATAGTCGCCTAATGAATTTTCTAAACCTGCCCACTTGGATGAACAAATTAGCTAGCCGTAATATAGCGGCACCACTAATCATCATTTTGCTGTTGTCAATGATGATACTGCCATTGCCAGCCATCATATTAGATGTGCTATTCAGCTTTAACATTGCGCTAGCAATCTTAGTGTTGCTCATAGGTCTGCAAACTAAAAAAGCGCTAGATTTTATTGCCTTTCCTACCGTATTGCTGGTGACCACGATGCTGCGCCTATCTCTGAACGTAGCTTCTACTCGCGTGGTTCTCACCGAAGGTCACTCTGGCCCTGCGGCCGCAGGTAAGGTAATCGAAGCATTTGGACACTTTTTAATCGGTGGCAACTACACGGTGGGTATTGTGGTGTTCGTTATTTTAACCATCATCAACTTCACAGTCGTCACCAAAGGTGCTGGCCGCATTGCTGAAGTTGGCGCCCGCTTTACTTTAGATGCGATGCCAGGCAAACAGATGGCGATAGATGCTGATTTAAATGCAGGTTTGATTGGCGAAGATGAGGCACGCCGTCGTCGCATCGAAATCGGCCAAGAATCAGAGTTCTACGGTGCAATGGATGGTGCCAGTAAATATGTTCGCGGCGATGCAGTCGCTGGCATCATGGTCATTATCATCAACATCGTCGGCGGGTTAATCGTAGGCATGGTACAGCATGATATGGCCTTTGCCGATGCGGTCAAAAACTACACTTTACTCGCCATTGGCGATGGTCTAGTCGCACAGATTCCTTCACTCATCATTTCCGTTGCTGCTGGCGTGGTCGTATCTCGTGTCGCCAACAATGAAGATATTGGTGGTCAGTTAATGACTCAACTATTCTCCAACTCAAGGGTAATCAATATTACCGCCGGCATTATTGCTGGCATGGGTGCCATTCCAGGCATGCCACATTTTGCATTTTTAATGTTGGCTAGCGTCCTAGCTGGCATGGCCTATTTAATAGGTGAACAGAAAAAAACCACGGAAGCTGAAGCCGTGCTTGATAACAAACCAGAAGTAAGCACAGAAATAGAAGAAGCGAGTTGGGATGATGTAACTCCTGTTGACGTAGTCGGGTTAGAAGTCGGTTATCGTCTGATTCCATTAGTGGATAAAGGCCAAGGTGGCGATTTACTTAAACGCATTAAAGGCTTGCGCAAAAAATTTGCCCAAGAAGTTGGTTTCTTAGCGCCAACCGTGCACATTAGAGATAACTTAGAACTCAAGCCATCCAGCTATCGCGTCACACTTAAAGGTGTCGAGATTGCAACTGGAGAATCACATATTGGTCAGCATTTAGCAATTGATCCTGGCATGGTCACGGGTAGCTTACCTGGCGCTATGACCTCAGACCCTGCTTTTGGTCTGCCCGCAGTATGGATTGATCCTAATATTCGTGATGAGGCGCAAAGCATGGGATACACAGTGGTCGATGCTGGTACGGTTATCGCCACGCACTTGAACCATATTATTTCACTACATGCAGCAGAGTTATTAGGTCGTCAAGAAGTACAGCAACTACTCGATCATATCAGCAAAGAATCGCCAAAACTGGTTGAAGATCTAGTACCAAAACTGCTCTCGCTTTCGGTTATTCAAAAAGTGCTGCAAAACTTATTGGCTGAAGGCGTACATATTCGTGATATGCGCAGCATTGTTGAAACGCTCTCAGAGCATGCCGCACAGACGCAAGACGCAAGTGAACTAACCGCCTTGGTGCGCGTGCAACTTGGTCGCGCTATCGTGCAGCAGTTATTTCCAACGGGCAATGAAGTTGCAGTAATGACACTAGATAACAACTTAGAACGCATGTTGATGCAAGCCATGCAAAATAACTCAACCACTGGCGCCGCGATTGAACCAGGCATGGCTGAAACGTTATCAAGACAAACTGAAGCTGCAGCAAAACAACAAGAACAATTAGGAATGACGCCTGTGCTGCTGGTTTCAGGTCAGCTGAGAGCAACGCTATCCAAATTCCTACGCCGTGCTGTGCCTCACCTGCGCGTGCTGTCTCATGAAGAATTACCAGATTCAAAAACCATACGTGTTACTAGTCTTATTGGAGGTCAAGCATGAACATTAAACGATTTTTCGGCAAAAACTCGCGCGAAGCTCTAAGCCATGTACGCAAAGAGTTAGGAGAAGATGCGGTTATTCTCTCAAATCGCGCAATGAATGGAGGCAATGAAATCATGGCCTTCAGAGAAGAAGACATGAACGCCATGATTGCCAATCAGGCGAATGATCAGTTGCATAATGAAGACAGCGAGCCGACAACGTTACTCTCACTCATTAATAAGAAAAATCAAGCTCAAAACACAAGTACTTCTGCGCGCAAAAATGAATCCAGTGCAAATGAAAGTGACAAACAGCTTGAATTGGGTAAGCATGAAAAATCGACTAAGCATGAACATGCTAAAAAGAAATCCATCGCTCAAGAGCTACCTACTTCCGAAGACGCTAATCAACAAGTATCTGGCCGACAAATGGCAGAAATGCTTAAGGAGATGCGTGAAATGCGGCGTGTGGTTGAGTCTCAACTCACCACGATTTCATGGAGCAATATTCTGCAACGCGATCCAATTAAATCAAATGCTCTAAGTACGCTACTGGCTGCGGGCTTTAGCGCCGCGTTATCTAGACAGATGACAGAAAGGCTACCCAATGACTTGGACCAAGAGACAGCCTCAGCTTGGCTTAAAACCACGTTGGCCAAAAACCTCATCACAGTTGAGGATAATGCAGTTGATGGTGAAGCCGAGGTGTTAGATCAAGGAGGTATTTTTGCCTTGATTGGCCCAACTGGCGTTGGGAAAACTACTACTATGGCTAAATTGGCGGCTCGTTATGTAATGAAACACGGCACACAAGACTTGGGGCTTATTACCACCGATGCCTATCGTGTCGGCGGTTATGAGCAACTTAGAATCTATGGCAAAATTCTTGGCGTCATGGTATATGCAGTGAAAGACGAAGCTGATCTTAAAATTGCATTAGATGAGCTCAAAAACAAACATACTATTTTGATTGATACGGTAGGTGTCAGCCAGCGTGACCAAATGGTTGCCGAGCAAATTAGCATGCTTACCAACAGCAACAAGGCAATTAAAAGATTGTTATGCTTAAACGCAACCAGCACAGGTGAAACACTTGCAGATGTAATCAGAGCTTACAAAGGCAAGGGCCTAGATGGTTGTATCATCACTAAGCTTGATGAGGCCGCCACCATTGGCAGCGTGTTAGATGTCATCATCAGAGAAAAACTTAAACTTTACTACACGGCCAATGGCCAGCGCGTTCCAGAAGATATACAGCTAGCCAATAAACAACAGCTGATTGAGCATGCTCTAGAGCTAAGCTCTGCACGTAACTGGCCTTTCCAAATTATGGATGAAGAGTTACCTTTTGTATTAGGTAGCGCCACTTATTTAACAGGCTCTTCTCAATTGACGGAGATGGCTTATGTTTAACTATCAAACCCAACATAAGATAGCACAAAACGATCAAGCCGCTGGCCTAAGGCGCATTATGGCTACGCCTAAGCCTAGAATAGTCTCTGTACTTTCCACCTCGCCAAGTCGCGACCAAGCACGTCTCATGGCTAATTTAGCCACGCCGATAGCCGCCGAAGGCAATGATGTGTTAATTCTGCATGCGTCACATGAATCTAACGAAAGCATCTACGAAATCGACAAATTACCTGCGCTTCTAGATGTCATTAACGAAAAGTCATTGTTACAGAGCGCAATAAAAAACTCTGGCAGTGGTTTCTCTGTGGCCAAGCTCATGCCAAATCATCAGCTAAGTACGCCACTGGACGGTATCTTAAGTGAACAACTCAACAGAATCTTTATGGGGATAGCGCAGCAATATGAAATTGTACTAGTAGATGCCGCATTAAATTCTGATGATGTGTTGCCACTCCAAGCACTTAATGAAGGCGAGATTATCATTAAGTTCACTCGCCATCCGGAGTCCATCAAAGAGTCTTATTCACTCATCAAGAAAATTTACAACCAGCTTGGTAGCCGCTCCTTTGGCATCATCGTCGATAACGCATCTGACGTTCAAGCGAGGTCAATATTTAGCAACATCTCAGATGTAGCAAGACGATTTATGCAAATTGAACTGGAATACTTTGGTGCAATTCCACCAGATGTCCACCTTACGCGCGCGGCTAAACTTGGCCGTTCAGTCATGGACGCATTTCCATTGGCAACTGCTACTGCAGCATTCAAACAGATTGCGCAACGTTTAGACGGTAAACAGATGCATACCGCTAAAAACAAGCTTGTTTCACATATTTAAGACAAAGGTTCCCTATGTATACCGTTCATGGAAAAAGTAATCAAAAAGACGAAATGCTCAAACAGCATGCGACCTTAGTCAAAAAACTGGCCTACCAACTTAAGGCAAAGCTGCCTCCTAGCGTAGAGCTGGATGATTTAATACAAGCGGGTATGATGGGTCTACTAGATGCAATTAATCGCTACGAGGACATCCATGGCGCTCAGTTTGAGACTTATGCTGCACAAAGAATTCGCGGCTCTATGCTAGATGAATTACGTAACACAGACTGGCTTCCTCGTAGCATGCGTAAAAATATGCGCGACGTGGAAACGGCGATTAGTCATCTTGAACAAGAATTAGGCAAACCACCAACTGAAAAAGAAGTTGCTAGTAAACTCAATCTCTCTCTAAACGACTACTACGATATGCTGGGCGATTGCAGTGGCCATCAACTGGTTTACTACGAAGACTTCCATGACAGCGATGGTGGTGAGCATTTTCTCGATCGCTTTAAGAATGATGACAACGGAGATCCTCTCAAAGGGTTGTTAGCTGGTGATTTCCGTGAGGCGCTGATTGAAGCCATTGACTCGCTACCCGAACGAGAAAAAATACTGATGGGACTATATTACGAGCAAGAACTTAACCTTAAAGAAATTGGTGTGGTGATGAATGTTTCTGAATCACGCGTATGCCAGCTACATAGCCAAGCTGTCGCAAGGCTACGTGCAAGCTTAAAAGAGAAAGCATGGACTGGAGTAGTTTAAGCGGCATTGGAATTGCCCTAATCGGCATTCTATTTGGGCAAGCCATCGAAGGCGGGCACATAAGCTCATTGCTGCAACCTGCAGCCTTTATGATTGTCCTGTGCGGCACCTTTGGTGCGGTATTACTGCAAAGTAATGCAAAAAGTTTTATTGCTGGCATTCTGATGGTGCGTCAAGTATTTGCCACACCCATCGACGACAGACAAGCGATTGCCAAACGCATCAATGCATGGAGCACATTCGCACGTAAAGAAGGCATATTTATGCTGGAATCTTTTTTAAAAAGAGAAACAGAGCCTTTCATCATTAAGGGATTGAGATTGATGATAGATGGTACTCCTCCTGATAAAATACGTGAAATATGCGCCATCGATATGCATTTTTATGAAATACAGCAACGTAATGCCGCTAAAATTTGGAACGCAGCGGGCGGTTATGCGCCAACCGTAGGCATTTTGGGTGCCGTGCTTGGTTTGATTCATGTGATGGAAAATCTTTCGGATCCAAGCAGGTTAGGCGGGGGCATCGCTGTAGCTTTTGTTGCAACTATCTATGGTGTTGGTCTCGCAAATTTAGTATTTTTGCCTATTTCCAATAAGCTTAAAGCACTCATACAACACGAAATGATGCGCCGTGAAATGCTGCTCAATGCTTGGGTTTCCATTGCTAATGGTGATCATCCACGAATTGTTGAAGAGCGGCTGTTCGCCTATGTGCGCTAATTAAATTGCAATACAGCCAACGATGATTAGAAGAAAACCAATTGAGGAAGACGATGAAAGCCCTGACCGCTGGCTAGTTTCGTACGCGGATTTTATTACGCTTCTGTTTGCGTTTTTTGTGGTGATGTACTCGATTTCGTCAGTTAATCAGAGTAAATACAGCGACCTTACCTCCTCAATGGGCACCGCATTCTCAGGTACAAACCCAACTGATGGCAGAAGTGGAAACATTAAAAATCGCTCGGGTATTGAAAATAAAATTAAAGGGCAGCCAAGTTCACTCATCAAGCCTTTACCACTTTCGCATCTATATAGTGAAAAATTGCGCCGCGACCGTGAAACGATGACAAATATGGGTGTAGATTTATCCAACACGCTCGCGCCACTTATTAGTGAAGGCAAAGTACGTGTTTCACAAAATAACCGTGGTATTCGTATCGATATCCATGACAGTCTCTTATTCAGCTCAGGCTCAGCCGAGCTAGCCGATGCGGCTTCGGACATTATGAATGAAATTGCAGCTGAAATTAAAGGCAATCAGCGCCAAATTCAAGTGGAAGGTCACACCGACAATACGGAAATCCATAACGCCGCGTTCTTCTCTAACTGGGAACTCTCCGCAGTACGCGCCAGCAGCGTAGTAAGAATGTTGAGTGACGCAGGTATTGATGACAGCAGACTCAGTGCCTTGGGATTTGGTTCAGCACAACCTATCAGTGAAAATGACACACCACTTGGTCGCGCTAAAAATCGTCGTGTATCCATCATGATTCTTTACGAATCGCAGAATCAAGAAGATTCTTCTTTAGAAATTACACCGCAAAAAATTAGCAAGCCCTAAGTAAGCAATACTTACTTAGCTTGCTAAATCAACCTGCAAAAACTAATGCGTTAATTGATTACCCTTTAATTGGCTTTTTCTAGCAACCACTTCCTTCAGCGCTGCGTCGAACTCTTTAATCGGTAGTGGTTTGCCAAACAAATAACCCTGATAACGTTTGCAGCCACTACTGAGTAAAAGCTCTCGCTGCTCTTCTGTCTCCACCCCTTCAGCAATTACATTTAAATAGAGACTTTGCGCCATGGCAATAATGGTTCTAACAATTGATCTGTCATGACTGTCAGTCACAATATCGCGCACAAATGATTGGTCGATTTTAAGCTGAAACAATGGCAATCTTTTGAGGTATTGCAAAGATGAATAGCCAGTGCCAAAATCGTCTAATGAGAACTGCACGCCAATATCGCCTAAGGCAGTCATTGAAACAATCGTATCTTCAATATTCTCCAATAGCAGGCTTTCTGTCAGCTCTAACTTTAACTGCATAGGGTCAATGCCATGCCGCTCTACCGCAGCGCGTACTTGAGCCACAAAATCTGCCTGGTGGAATTGCTTAGCGCTCACGTTGATAGAGAGCGTCAAATCGCGGGTATGCAAATTTTTATGCCAAGCTTTTATTTGAGCACAAGCCTTATCTAACACCCACATGCCAATAGGCACAATTAATCCAGTTTCCTCGGCCAATGGAATAAATTGTGCAGGAGATACCAACCCACGCTCAGGATTTACCCATCTAATTAAAGCCTCCGCACCTAATGCTTGACCTGAGTTATCAACCTGAATTTGGTAATGTAGCTGAAATTGCTTACCATCAAGCGCCTTGCGTAATTCACGCTCAAGGGCAACTCTAGCGGTAATGCTTGTCTGCATTTGGGGATTAAAAAATCGCAAGGCATTGCGACCCGCTTTTTTGGCCTGATACATGGCAATATCCGCTTGCTTTAACAGTTCCTCTATTGAAATTAAGTGATTCTCAAATACGGTAATGCCTATGCTAGGCGTGATATGGTGCAAGTGCTCTGCAAGCTGATAAGGTTGATTGATGGATTCCAAAATTTTATGAGCAATGGTTTCTGTCTGTGCTGCAGCCTCAAAGCCTTGCTCGCTTAGGTCTTCCAGCACGACCACATATTCGTCCCCGCCCAAACGCGCAACGGTGTCACCTTCACGCACGCACGCGGTCAGGCGCTCAGCAACTTGCTGTAATAGCAGGTCCCCAATGTCATGACCTAAGGAATCATTGAGCACTTTAAAATGATCTAAATCTATAAACAGTACTGCGCCATGTCTGCTACTGCGCGCACTGGTAGCCAATGCGTGTTTAAGTCTATCCATCAATAAACGTCGATTTGGCAGATGTGTGAGCGGATCAAAAAATGCGAGCTGTTGAATTTCCTCTGCAGCCGCTTTCATCTGGCTGACATCTGTAAATGTAGCGACATAATTAGTCACAATACCAACATCATTTTTAACTGCGGTAATGCTAATATTTTCTGGGAATATCTCTCCGCTTTTGCGTCGGTTCCAAATCTCCCCGCTCCATCGACCCGTCTTGTGAATGCTTTCCCACATTGCAGCAAAAAAAGCTTCATCATGTCTTCCAGAGCCTAGTATTGCTGGCGTATTACCAACCACCTCAGCATCAGTATAACCAGTAATAATAGTAAAAGCCTTATTCACTTTCATAATTCTGCTATCCACATCAGTAATCATCAAGCCATCTTGCGATTCAAAGGCAGTAGCGGCAATGCGTAATTCAGCTTCGGATTTTTTAACCATCGTGACGTCTTCGAGCGCAATGCGCAACATCGTTTTTTCGTCTTCATTATTTGTGCGTAAGCAATTGAGATTTGCGTAAAAACTCACGCCGTTGTGGAGCGTAAACTTCAAGTCAAAGCACAGCTCCTCACCATCTTCCAACGCTTTCATGTCCGAAAACAAGCGCCCCCAACGAGCTTTATCATTCTCATCAATAAATTGCGTAATGCGCTTATCAATAATGTGCTTGCGCTCTAAACCAAGCATTGCCGATGCTCGCCAGTTAAGCTGAGTAATCAAGCCATGACTACTTAAAGAGAGATAACCGATGGGGGAAAATTCATACAAATCTTTATATTTATCATGTGAGTCCTCTAACTCTAGGCGTGTTTTTTGTAGCACTAGTTGTGCACTTTTACGCTCAGTAACGTCTGTTTGCGTACCAATCATACGCACTGGCTTGCCATCCACACTACGGCTCACTATCATGCCGCGGCTTAACATCCACTTGTAGCTATCATCCTTACACCGCAATCTGTACTCAACCACATAGCTATCAGCCAATCCATCAAGATAGGCTTGCCCAGTATTTAAAACATGCTCTTTATCATCGGGGTGAATACGTTTAATCCATTCTTGACGATTCGTCATGATATCGTCATCGGTATAACCCAACATTTCTTTCCAAAGTTTTGAGTAACTTGCCTCATTAGTCTGCACGTTAACATCCCACACGCCAAAGCCTGAACCTTCAATCGCAAATTTCCAGCGGTATTCGCTATCAAGCAAAGCTTGTTCATTTTTCTTGCGCTCACTAATATCACTCACTGTGCCAATCATCCGCAATGGCTTACCATCTGCACTTCTGCTTACCACCGCGCCACGGTCAAGCACCCATTTATAACTACCGTCTTTGCAACAACTACGATATTCACAGACAAAACTCGCAGTCTTTCCATCAAGGCACTCTTGCGCTGCAGCGAGCGTAGCTTCTAAATCTTCAGGATGGACACGGCTTTCCCACTCATCGTAACTATCTGTAATCTCGTCTTCAGAATAGCCCAGCATTTCCTTCCAAGCTTTAGAGTAATACATGGTTTGGCTAAGTTCATCGGAATCCCAAGCCCCATCACCAGCGCCTTCTAGCGCGTATTTCCAGCGATATTCACTCTCAATCAAGTCTTGTTGTGTCTTCTTCTGCTCGGTAATATCAACCGTTGTGTCAACATAATTTGTGATGATGCCCATATTATCTTTTACTGCGGTCATGATGAGAAGCACTGGATAAATTTCACCATTCTTGCGCTTATTCCAAACCTCTCCGCCCCATGTCCCAATTTTATTAACAGTCTCCATAATAGCCACAAAAAAAGCAGCATCATGTCGACCTGATTTGAGAAAACTTGGAGTTTTACCAACACACTCTGCTTCGGAGTAACCTGTTTCATTTACAAACGTAGAATTGACCCGAACCAGTATTCGATTGGCATCGGTAATCATGACGCTTTCTTGGGTCTCAAAGGCAATGGCAGCGATACGGAGTTGTTGCTCTGCAAGTTTGGTTTCAGTAATATCCGTAATAAAACCATGCCAAAGTATATCTCCGTTTGCTTCTTGTTCTGGTGAAGAATTACCAAGCAGCCAGCGTATCGTGCCATCTTCATACCACACTCTAAACTCTTCATGCCACAACGTTAAATCTTTTGCTGATATTTCAATAGAAGTCTGTATATCGTCATAGTCGTCTGGATGGATAATTGCAAATACCTTAGATGCGTCCTCTCGTACTTCTTCTGGGCTTACTCGAAAGATATAGTTAATCGCATCACTCGCAAAAGGGAAGCACGAGCTACCATCACTACGCAAACGAAATTGGTAGACAACTCCAGGTACATTGTTGGTAATTTTCAGGATTTGTTGTTGTGCTTCCAGCCTAGTCTCTTCGAGCAGCTTACGCTCGGTAATATCCTCATCTATACCGAGTACACCTATTATTTCGCCATTCAAGTTCTTTAAAGGTACTTTTGATGATCTCGCCCATGTAATTTTGCCATTTGGTTGAACTAACATGTGCTCATAGTTAAGTTTAGCAATGCCAGATTCAATAATTTCTTGATCTTCCTGTTGGAATTTCTCAGCACTATCTTTCCAAAGCAAATCCGTATCAAATTTACCCACTAAATCTTCAACGCTATTGAGTTGTGCATCTTCTGCGAATGCTTTATTGCCACCTAAATATTGTGAATTAATGTCTTTCCAAAAAATCTGCACAGGTGCTATATCAATAATTGTCTTGAGGAAATTTTGAGAGGCTGCAATTACCAGTTGTGATTGCTTTAGTTCAGATATATCCATGCCAAGAACAAAAAAACCCTTCACATTTCGATGTTCATCTAAATTGGGTACCAGATGCACCAAGCCAGTAGTCGTTCCTCCAGATGGCACTGTTATAGCACACTCATAACTGCACGCCTCACCAGCTAGTGCTTTTTTTACATAAGATTCCGCATGTGCAAATAAGTCCTTACCCAGCATCTCCGCCATAGTATGGTCAAGAATCCACTCGAGGCTTTTGCCGTACACCAACTCATGTTGTTTATTCACATATTCATAACGCAACTCACGATTGACCCGTGCCACGGTGCTAGGGATATTATCCATGAGCGTCTGTAATTCACACTCGTTTTCTTTTAACTGCTCTAACGCAATATCAAAGCCTTTGGAAGCCAGAACAATATCGTCTTCTGTTTCTGGTTTATAAGTCAGACTTGCTTCATTTTTTTTAAGTAAAGACAAACCTATTGCAGGCGCAACACCCGCAGAATCCTGACCATATACCTTACGTGTCAAGGCGCGAAGACGCTTAAGGATAATATCTTCTATGACTTTACGGATTAAAAGGCCAACTAACAGACCAATTAAAACAATCGCAATGCCCATGGTGATTAATAGCTTATCTAATGAGACTAAAATCGCTCTAACTGGTACAAGCCTGTAATAGCGCCAACCCATGGGCATGATCATTGTGCTTATCGCCAAGTATTGTTGACCCTTGATGCTCACTTGTTGCTTAAAAACATGGGCGCTATTTTCAAGCTTTTGTTTAAATAGCTTTTCGAGTAATGGAGTTTGACTGAAGTCTGCCTTAAACTTACCTGGGTTAGCTTCGAGTGTTTGCTGCCAAAGCCCTGCCTGCAAGTAATTTCCATGTGCATCAATTAGAAAATACAGCTCCCCACGATAGCGCTGAGTTTTTTTAAACAAAACAGCAAATATATTCTGCAAGAACATATCTTGTCCGATATTGCCTATCCAAACGCCATTCACATCCACTGGTTTCACTGCACTAATCATCCAAGTTTTGGGTACTGGGTCATAACTTGGTTCGGTCCAGCGCATCTCACGTAAAGGATTGGCGGCTGGGTCGCCTAGTGTCATCCAAGGTGTGTGTGTGTAGTCTG
The DNA here is from genome assembly GCA_025360485.1 of Methylotenera sp. Taxonomy (GTDB): domain Bacteria; phylum Pseudomonadota; class Gammaproteobacteria; order Burkholderiales; family Methylophilaceae; genus Methylotenera_A. The sequence continues at coordinate 17,304 of JANYCB010000164.1, forward strand.
TATCCGCCGACATTTGCAAAATAAAATCCGGGGTCAAATCATCAGAAATAACTTCGGTTTTATCATGGGTGATTAACCACAAATTATTAAAATATGAATTCAAGCCAAACGCTGCCGCGTCTATAATTTTTTTACTGCGCACATGCAAGCTTTTTTGTTTTGCGTCTAATTTGGCATCTGGCGGCAAAAAAAACCCTGCCGATCTAGCACTATCTATCGCATCGGGCTTGTTGCGCCAAGCCCCATCGGCACTGCGCTGCGTCATTTGATCAAACAACTTCACTTCATTTGCATCTGGCACGGTGGCAAGCTCTTTTTGCAGCAATTGAGATAGAAAATTTAGCCTTGTCACTTCTAGCCTGATAGGCCTAAATGCATTGGTAATATTGGTGTCCGTTTCGGTCTGCAACACCAAGGCTTCTTTATCTAATAATTTATCTTTGTAGTAGTAATATAGGCCTGCCGCAGCAGGAATCGTCACCAGCGCTACACTGCTTAAGACTATAAGGACAAGTTTGCGGCTTAATCGCATGAAGAATTACCACAAAAAATAAAAAAAAATATTTCTCGCCAGAAAAGGCAAAATGCACTCAGTGCAGCATTTATTGTAGACGATCCCAAATTGACACCTAAACCATAAATGCACAGTGAGTATAAAAATTTCTGGGCTCACTATGCTTGTTATTGTTGTCTCAACTTCAATAGTCGTTACTCTTGAATAGCAAGGGCAATAAGCACCCAAGTTACTTAACGCTGAACTAGAAAACACGACTATTATTATTTGTTAGAGTGTTAACAACAATCTTGCTTACTTTCCAGCAAGAAGTCAATAAATAAAACATTTGAGCGCACTCAAAACAATCAAGCCGTCAAGGCTGCGCGTACCGTTGATTTTGCTTTTGCCTGACCGTTTTTGCTGTAAACATCACTAGCGCCAGAATTGCCATGCAGATGATTTATAAGCTGCTGATTTAGATTGAAATGCCGGTTGATTAATAAGCCATTAAGTCGATTGAGTTCTTTTGCCTGAATGAGCGTTTTTTTAAAGCTTGTCCAAGCCGCATTTAAAGCTGGTTTTGCCTGCAATTTTAGCCAAGCACTCATGCCCACCTCGTTCGGCTCAAAACCATTTGCGGCTAGCGCATCGTAACGCTTCATCACAGCCGTATTCATGCGTTGTAGCACCGCGGACTTCTCTTCTAGCAAAGCTTCTATCTCGTCAATATCCGCCTTAACTAAGGCAGACTGCTCGCTACGTATAGTGGCCAACAATTTATTAGCTAACTGAGCATCTTGCTCAAAACTAATTGTTTGAATAGAAGCAGGTGCGTTCATGCGGTCCTCATGTTTTTTTGGGGGTTAGTAAATCTTTCACAGTTTCAATTAAGCCATCTGCCACTTTTTCTGAACTTACTTTAAATTGGCCACTTGCGATGGCTGATTTGATAGAAGCTACTTTATCTGCATCGAATACATGGTCCGTTGCAATTTTTGCTTCTAACGACTGCAATTGTGCAGACATGGGTGACAGCGTTACGCTATCTGTTGCTTTAGCATCAATTTGAGATGCTTCAGCTTTTTTACCAGCGCCAGCTTTTTCTGCGCTTGTCTTATCAACACCGAGACCAACTTTATTTTTTAATGAATCACTAATTTTCATGAGAATTTTCCTTTTCGCTTAATTGACTATGCGCAACCAACTTGTACACTTAGCGCTTCCATATTACTTGTATCGGCACAGTTTAAGCGAACTTTAATCCTTTTTAAGTGAATTATTAACCATTATTTACATCAACATCATTTACTTTAAAATCCGACTTCAATTTGGCCGCCATTATGCGCGATTCCAGACACAATCTGACCGCTGGCCACTTTTACCTGCACAATTTGGCCTTCATTTGCTTTGCCCATCGCTTGGCCTTCGGCAGAAACACTAAAACCTTGGCCAGTCGAAATCAACTTCACCGTTTGACCCTGCTGCACTACAGGAGAGATTTTCAACATTTCTTGCCTTAATACTGTGCCGGCATTCATTGATATATTAACTGTGCGCCCGATAGCTTGCGCCTGATCGGTGAAAACGCCTGCTGGCAACTGTGTTAAGTCGCCACTTTCAAATAGTAAGTCTTGACTTGTCACCGACTGGCCTTGCGCCAAAGGTGCTGCAGCAACTAAATACTGCGCCAACACGTTAACTGTTGCTTGTACATAGATAGTCCATGCAGCAGGTGCATTGCAACGCACGCCTACACTGGTCTTGCCCCACGCCCTACTTCCTGTTGGCAGAAAAACTTGCACATCCTGACATTGCGCTAACTTCAAATTTGGGTCAATAGCACCCGCTTGAACAGTTACCTTACCTGGATAACCGATGGTTTGCGTCTCTAAAAACTCTGTGATTTTGATCTTTAGCAATGCTAGGTTTTGCTTCGCCATTAAAGGTGATGTGGCCGTAGATGTTGGCATAGGCTCTGCAAAACAGATTGCCGATACAAAGATGCTTGCCAATAAAAGTATGACGACTAGCGTATATACCCGAAAGTGATTGTTATCTTCGTACATATCGAATTCCATAAAAACGGCCAATTAATGACTATGAATTCTACAGATTGTGCTGAATAGCAAAGTGATGAAAAGAGAGAGATTTACCCTTTTACTATCTCAATTAAGGATTGTCTTTTAATTCTAGACTAGCCCTCATGTGTGTTAACGACAAAAAGTGACTTTTCTTTAAGTGTTTTTTAGAAAATGTGCACTGTTATGAAAGGGAATGATTATGTTGAATAAATTAGACGAAGCTTTGAGTTTTCATCAAACCGCATTAAGAGTGCGTGGCCAGCGCCAAGAGCTTATCGCAGCCAATATTGCCAATGCCGACACCCCAAATTACAAAGCACGTGATATTGATTTTAAATCTGCAATGCAAAGCGCTGTTGCGGGTATCAGCCAAGAGAGTCTTGATGCTAGCAAAACATCTTCTCAGCATTTAGATGGTGCGCCTTCTAGAGCTGGCTCATCGAATGGCGCTATGGGCGGCGCTCTATTTCGCCCCGTCATACAAGATAGTGTGGATGGCAATACGGTGGATATGGATGTTGAACGCAACCAGTTTGCCGACAATGGTATTCGATATGAAGCCAGCCTGACGCTAATTAACGCTCAACTCAAACAAATGCTAGCGGCCATTCAAGGCTAGTAATTAACCATAAAACCCTTTATAGGAGCAAAAAATGTCTCTATTTAATGTATTCAATATCACTGGTTCAGCCATGAGCGCCCAATCGCAACGCTTAAATGCAGTGGCCAGCAACCTCGCCAATGCGGATAGTGCTACCAGCGCTAATGGCAAGCCTTATAAAGCAAAACAAGTGGTGTTTGGTGCAACTCCGAGCAACTCTCCTGATGCCAGCGGCGTCAAGGTGCTGAAAGTAATTGAAGACAATTCACCGCCAAAAGTGGTGTACGACCCCAAGCACCCGCTAGCGGATGAAAAAGGCTATGTCACCATGCCCAATGTCAATGTGACTGAAGAGATGGTGAATATGATTTCCGCCTCTCGTGCTTACCAAAACAACGTAGAAACCATGAATGCAGCTAAAACCATGCTGCTTAAAACCCTCACCATAGGTCAACAATGATGTTGTCCAATTTAATGACTCAACAGAAAAAAGCAGTTAAACCTTAAAAGGAAACCACCATGACCACAACGGTACAAAGCACCTCAAACGCTGCCTCACAAGCCCTGCTAGACAGTGTAAATGGCAAGAAAAATACCACGACATCCAGCATAAATGCTACACAAGATAGGTTTATGACGCTGCTAGTGACGCAAATGAAAAATCAAGATCCGCTTAATCCAATGGATAACGCGCAAGTAACTAGCCAAATGGCGCAGCTCTCTACCGTGACAGGTATCGACAAGCTTAATAACACGTTGGAATCACTCATTGGTAGTGTACAAACTGGTCAGTCTTATCAAGCTTCCAGCATGATAGGCCATAACGTTCTCGTGGCTGGTAATCAGGTAAGCACCAGCGGTACTGGCGGCTATTTTGGCGTAGATTTACCAATTGGCGCCGATAAACTATCGGTAGCTATCAAAGACTCTGCTGGCAGCACTATCAGAACCCTTGTCATGGGCGCACAAAACGCAGGCACCGTGCCTTTAAGTTGGGATGGCTTTGCCGATGACGGTTCTGTAGCTAAAACTGGAAGCTATAAATTTGAAGTCACCGCGACCACAGCTGGTCAAAGCGTTGCGGCTGACGGCTTAAGTTACGCCCAAGTAATGAGCATCTCTAACAACGCCAATGGCATCAAACTTAATTTGAACAATTTGGCATCGGTAAACACAAGCGACGTAAAAGAAATTTTCTAAGACATTTATTTAACACCACTAATTAGGAGTAAATCATGAGTTTTCAACAAGGTTTAAGCGGTTTAAATGCAGCCTCAAAACAACTTGAAGTGATTGGTAACAACGTTTCAAACGCCAACACGGTAGGATTTAAGCAATCTCGTGCCGAATTTGCCGATGTGTTTGCTAATTCCCTTAGCGGAGGCGGCGCATCACAAATTGGTATCGGCACTAAAGTTTCTAATGTTGCGCAACAATTTACTCAAGGCAATATCACTGCTACCAATAACTCGCTGGATATCGCCATTAATGGTGGCGGATTTTTTCGTATGAGTAACAACGGCTCAATTACCTATTCTCGTAATGGTCAGTTCCAAATGGACAAATTTGGCTATATTGTTGATGCGGAAAATAAACGCTTGACTGGTTACACGGCAAGTAACACAGGGGTACTTTCTACTGGCGCACCTGCAGAAATCAATATTAATACAGGCGATTTACAACCTTCAGCCACGGCTGCAGTGGTCGGTTTGGTCAATCTTGATTCCCGTAACGGCTCATTACCTGCCGCTGGGTTTGATCCGACTGATCCTACCACCTACAACAATTCTACTGCAGTAACAGTATTTGACAGCTTAGGCAACTCACATACCTTGCAAAGCTTTTTTGTAAAAACAGCGCCAGGTGCATGGGATGTATTTACAGCTGCAGATGGCGTTTCTACAACTGCATTACCAACACCAACAGCCACACTTACTTTTACCGGCACTGGTCTTACTCCTACCGTTACACCAAGTAATGCTGCGCCAGTATCCTTTGCAGTCACCACAGGCGCAACTACTCCTGTTCCACTAACATTGGATTATTCTGGCAGTACTCAATTTGGTTCCAACTTCAGCGTGAATAGCTTATCACAAGACGGCTATACCTCAGGACGCTTGGCCGGCTTTAATACTGGTTCAGATGGCACCATTATCGGGCGCTATACCAATGGTCAATCAAAAACACTGGGGCAAGTGGTTTTGGCAAACTTTGTCAACCCAAATGGCTTGCAATCTCTAGGCGGTAATGCTTGGGCAGAGAGTGCCACTTCGGGCGCTTCTTTAGTTGGCACACCCAATACTGGATCCCTAGGCGTATTGCAATCATCAGCTACAGAAGATTCCAATGTGGACCTTACCGCCGAGCTGGTGAACATGATTACCGCACAACGAGTTTACCAAGCCAATGCCCAAACCATTAAAACGCAAGATCAGGTATTACAAACCTTAGTAAACCTACGTTAATGGCTGATATTTAACCTAGATTAAATTGAATAAGGAGGCGCACGATGGATCGCATGATTTATACCGCCATGACTGGCGCAAAACATATACTCGAGCAGCAGGCTACCACTGCACATAACTTGGCCAATGCCACATCGACTGGCTTTAGAGCACAAGTGGATTCGTTTCGAGCTGTGCCGATACTCGGTAACGGCATGCCAACACGCGTTTTTGTTGTCGATGCTACTGTGGGAGCAGATTTTAACCCTGGCCCTATTCAAGCCACTAATCGTGATTTGGATGTAGCTATTCAAGGTAAAGGCTGGTTAACCGTACAACGTGCAGATGGATCTGAAGGCTACACCCGTAATGGTTCATTAAAAGTCAGTGAAAATGGCTTACTGCAAACGGCCTCAGGTCTTACTGTCGTGGGCGATGGCGGCCCTATTAGTATTCCGCCTGATGTCGCAATTTCAATCGCCAAAGATGGCACCGTATCGTCTGTTTCTAATGGTACTTTGCCTGGACCATCTAATGCAATTGGCCGTCTGAAGTTGGTCAACCCGCCAGAAGAGGACTTAGTGCGGTCGGAAGACGGATTATTTGTCACCAAAAGTGGCAATGCTGAAGTGGATGCCACCGTCAATGTAGTGAGTGGTGCGCTAGAAGGCAGCAATGTCAACGTGGTGGACGCCATGGTCACCATGATTAGCTTGGCGAGACAATTTGAAACTCAAATGAAGTTGTTACAGAGTGCCGAGAATAACGCCAATAAAGCCAGTCAGCTCCTGAGTATGGGTTAAGCAAGTTTAGTTTAATATCAATTTAAGTAACATAAGGAAATGAAATGATACGCTCACTATGGATTTCAAAAACTGGGCTAGATGCCCAGCAAACGCAAATGGACGTGATTGCCAACAACTTGGCTAACGTCAGCACCAACGGATTTAAACGATCACGTGCAGTGTTTGAAGATTTGCTCTACCAAAATATTCGCCAGCCTGGCGCCCAAACATCTCAGCAAACGCAGTTGCCTTCTGGCTTGCAGCTTGGCACCGGCGTGAGGCCTGTTGCCACTGAGCGTATTTTTACCCAAGGCAATCTGCAACAAACCAGTAACGATAAAGATGTCGCTATTCAAGGTGCAGGCTTCTTTCAAGTGCTGCTACCCGATGGCACTACCGCCTATACCCGCGATGGCTCTTTTCAAGTAGATAGTCAGGGCCAGCTAGTCACATCCAGCGGTTTTCCTGTGCAACCAGCGATTACCATTCCGGCGACTGCGCAAAGCCTGACTATTGGCCGCGATGGTACTGTTTCTGTGACCACAGCTGGCGCAGCAGCAGCCACCCAAGTAGGCACATTACAACTTTCTACCTTTATTAATCCAGCTGGCTTGCAAGGTAAAGGTGAAAACTTATTTGTAGAAACCTCTGCTTCTGGCAATGCCAATACCAGTGCACCTGGCGCTAATGGAGCGGGCATTCTGTCGCAAGGCTATGTGGAGACTTCTAACGTTAATGTGGTAGAAGAATTGGTTAACATGATTCAGACACAGCGCGCCTATGAAATTAACAGCAAGGCGATTACGACCTCTGACCAAATGTTACAAAAGTTAACGCAGATGTAAGTTTGATTAAAGTTAATAACAATTTTTCTTAACTAAAATTAGAAAATAAAGAACCGAATATGTTTGATATTAAAATTATTTTTATTGGTTGCATCTTTGTACTCAGTGGCTGCGCAATTTCTCCAGAATCTATCGTTAAACAACCGATGACAGCCAAACCTCAGGCTACGACAATAGCGACAGCAAAAAACGGTGCTATTTTCAACAGTGCAGCCTATAGACCTATGTTTGAAGATAGGCGTCCGCGTTTTGTAGGCGATATTATCACGATTACTATCGCAGAAAACACCTCTGCTACCAAGGATGGCGGCAGCTCTGGAAGTAAGGATGGCAAAGTGGATGCTTCCATCACCCAGCTATTTGGCCATCAAGTTCCTGCCGCCACCTTTGCATCAAGCGCCAGCACTTCCTACGCTGACAAAGCAGCAGCAAATTCGAGCAATGTGTTTAATGGATCAGTCACAGCCACGGTGATTGATGTGTTGTCTAACGGCAATTTGGTTGTAAGCGGTGAAAAACAAATTTCATTCGATAAAGGTACGGAATTTGTGCGTTTTTCTGGAGTAGTTAATCCCGATACGATTACTGTTGGTAATGTAGTCACCTCGACCAAAGTGGCAGATGCTCGTATTGAGTATAGAACCAATACTAAAATTGATGCGGCTGAAGTCCTTTCTATGTTCGCACGCTTTTTCTTAAGTATGGGTGCGTTATAAAAATGCATCATCATTTAAAAAAAGCGATTCACTTTCTAATAAAAAAACAGCTTGAAATTGCTTTCGCTTTACTTTTTATTGGCGTGTTTTTGATACCTACAGCGCATGCAGAAAGGTTAAAAGATCTAACGACTATTCAAGGCGTGCGAAACAACCAATTAATAGGTTATGGCTTAGTTGTAGGCTTGGACGGAACAGGTGACCAAACTCCGTTCACAGTACAAAGTATGATAAGCATGATGCAGCAAATGGGTGTCAATTTGCCACCTGGCACCAGTGTACAGCTTAAAAATGTAGCGTCCGTAATCGTGACAAGTAGCTTGCCCCCGTTTGCGCAACCAGGTCAAACCTTAGACATCACGGTGTCATCGATGGGTAGCGCAAAAAGCTTACGCGGTGGCACTTTATTAATGACCCCACTTAAAGGGGTAGATAATCAAATTTATGCAATTGCACAGGGCAATTTGGTTGTAGGTGGCGTTGGCGCATCCGCTAATGGCGCACAAACACAAATTAACCACTTAAGCGTAGGCCGCATTTCAGATGGCGCGACAGTAGAACGCGCTCTACCGAATACTATCAGCCAAACCGATGCGGTTAATTTAGAATTACGAGAATCAGACTTCTCGACCGCCTCACTTGTAGTAGATGCAATTAATCGTAAATTTGGACAAAACACCGCGTTTGCGCAAGATGGACGCGTAATACGCGTGCAACCTCCTGCTAATAACAGTCGAGTAGCTTTTCTTGCCGCCTTGGAATCTATCAGCATTTCACCTGACGCAGGGTCTGCCAAGATCATTCTAAACGCGCGCACTGGCTCTGTGGTGATGAACAAAGCCGTGACACTTGAAACTTGTGCTGTTTCACACGGCAATCTATCGGTGGTCATTGACACGTCGCCAGTTATCAGCCAACCCGGAGCATTCTCGGCTGGACAAACAGTTTCCACTGCCGTTTCAAAAATTGACATCACCAAAGAGCCTGGCAAAGTGTTGAAACTCAATAATGGCGCTAATCTTTCAGATGTAGTAAAAGCGCTCAATGCCATTGGTGCCACACCACAGGACTTACTGGCCATATTGCAAGCGATGAAAGCAGCTGGTTCTTTGCGTGCGGAACTAGAGATTATCTAAGATGATTAACGGCACTGATTTATCTGGAAAGGTCGCTTTTGATGCCAATAGTTTAAATAATCTCAAGCAAGCTGCAAAAGAAAATTCTCCAGAAGCCATTAAAGGCGTTGCTAAGCAGTTTGAGGCAATATTTATGAATATGATGTTAAAAAGCATGCGTGAAGCCTCACCGCAAGATAGTCCCTTTGATAACGAACAAAGTCGGACATTTACCTCAATGCTTGACCAGCAATTGAGCAGCAATCTAGCCTCAAAAGGGTTGGGACTTGCAGATATATTGGCGAAACAACTAAGCAAGACAGGCCATGCGGCTACGAATGCCATGGAGCAAGCCGTCAGCAATGTTGGCGAAAGCTTGGATAATGCGGCTACAGTGATTCAAAACACGCTTTCACCAGATTCAAATAAAGCGCTTAATCAAAAAACAACGCCAGTAGACAAAAACGCTATTGGAAACAAACTATTCAATGATAAAGGGCTTCATGGTGATTCAAATGAATTCAAGCAACGTTTAGCACATCACGCAGAAGCCGCTAGCCGCACCACTGGCGTACCTGCCAACCTGATGCTTGGTCAAGCCGCATTAGAAAGTGGCTGGGGCAAACGCGAGATTAAAGCTGCAGATGGCACATCAAGCAAAAATCTTTTTGGCATCAAAGCAAGCGGTGACTGGAACGGCAAAGTAGTTGAAGCCACGACGACAGAGTATATTAACGGTATAAAACAAAAACGCATCGAAAAATTTCGCGCTTACGATAGTTACGCTGATTCATTTAAAGATTTTGCCAAACTAATGACTAGTAACCCACGCTATGAAAAAGTAATGGCTAATCTGAATAATGTTAATAATTATGCGCAAGCAATGCAAAAAGCTGGTTACGCTACCGACCCCCATTACGCTAGTAAATTAGCCAGTGTGATACAAAAAGTTTCAGCATCATAAAAAAATAAATTAACGCTCGGCCTAAAGTATTAAATTTTTATGCCGTCATCAAATTATATTATAGATATTGACGAAAAGATATCATGGCTTCTAACATTTTAAGCATAGGATCAAGCGCACTGGCTGCGGCACAAGTTGGTATTTCTACAACTGGAAACAACATTGCCAACGCTTCTACACCTGGCTACTCACGCCAAGTAGTGGTGCAAGCTGCTGCGCAGTCTCAGAACTTTGGTTATGGTTATGTTGGTCAAGGAACTGAAATTTCAGCTGTAACGCGCGTTTATAGCGAGATTCTTGCGAAGCAAGCGGTGAATAGTCAATCTGTTAGTGCTGGCATCGATATATATAGCACAAATCTTACCAATATCGAAAATATGTTGTCTGACACTTCTGCGGGTATAAACCCTGCACTCAATGATTTTTTTAGCAGCGTACAAAGTTTATCTGCCAGCCCAAACGATACGGCTACGCGACAAACCATGCTCTCTACAGCGCAGTCTTTGGTGAATCGATTCCAAAGCACCAGTGACCGTCTTAATAGCATACGTGATGATGTCAATACCCAACTCTCTTCCACTGTTGGCTTGATCAACACTTACGCAAAACAAATCGCTAACCTGAACGATGTTATTGATAAGGCCATTAGCAATACAGGCAACCAGCCCAACTCTCTATTAGATCAGCGCGATCAGTTGGTATTAGAACTCAGTAAGCAAATCAAAACTACTGTAGTTCCTCAAGGCCAGGGTAGCTATAACATATTTGTTGGCAATGGCTTACCATTGGTCGTTGGGACGTACACGAATTCGCTTATCACTACATCATCTCCAACAGATCCATCTAGATTAGAAGTGGCGTTTCAGAACAAAAACAAAACTACTGTTTTGGGCATTGATAGTTTGCCTGGCGGCGCTATTGGTGGTTTGCTGCAATTTCGCTCAGAATCTCTAGACCCTACACAAAATCAATTAGGACAAATTGCTGTTACCTTGGCAGATACATTCAACATACAGCACCAACAAGGCTTAGATAAAAATGGCAATGCAGGTGGTATTTTATTTAGCTTTCCTGACCCTGCAGTTAATAGTAGCAGTTATAACACTGGTAATGGGGTCATAGGTAGCAAGATTGTTGATGGCCGCGCTATTACCAGTAGCGATTATCGCCTGCAGTATGATGGTACCAACTATAATATTACCCGGCTGAGTGATAAAACAGTACAAAGTTTCACCAGCTTACCTCAAACATTAGATGGCTTAAGTTTTAACCTCGCTTCTGGTACTGTAAATGCTGGTGACGATTTTGTTATCCGCCCAACTCAAAATGCAACAACCACACTTAGTTTGGCGATTACTGACTCTAACAAACTTGCAGTTGGCAGTCCAGCACTAAGCTCAACCAGCAATGCAGCCAATACTGGCTCTGCTAACGTTGGTGCACTCACGGCAAGTAGCAGCTATACTTCTAGTCCATTGGTTAGTGCAATTGGCCTGACTTACAATACTGGCGTACCAGGTGTACTAACAATGGCGCCGGCATCGCAACCTGTCACCGTCACCACAGGCGGAGTCAGCACAACTTTCCCAGCAGGTACACCTGTTACTTACGCCAGCGGCGCTACCATTACTATTGGCGGCTTTAGCTTTGCAATTACTGGCACTCCGGCAAATGGTGATCAATTTACCATCTCACCGAATGCTAGTAACAAATCTGGCGACAATCGCAATGGCTTACTACTGGCTGGACTGCAAAATCAGGGCACACTAAACAATAGCAAAACAAATTATTCGGATGCGTATGGTCAGCTAATCAATACAGTTGGCAACAAAGCACGCGAATTAAAAGTCACAGGCGCCTCCGAAGCAGCAGTACTTGAGCAAGCCACAGCAGCTGTGCAATCAGAGTCAGGCGTGAATTTAGATGAAGAAGCTGCAAATCTTCTGCGTTACCAACAAGCGTATCAAGCTGCTGGTAAGATGATGCAAATTGCAAGTCAACTTTTTGATGTGTTATTGA
>JANYCB010000029.1 GCA_025360485.1 Methylotenera sp.
GCCCTTTTAAGAAATTTTTTACAACTTGCTACTTTACAATCGTCAGCGTAGATTTCTTCTTTTTCGGTGTTTCATTATTATTTTCCGATGCGACAGCTTCAGAAACATGTGCTCCAGGAGCCTCATGGATACTGGCTTGCAGGGTAGGTTCAAAAAACATACCTTGGCCATTTTCACGTGCAAAAATACCTTTTACTGCGTCCATCGGCACATATAAGTTTTGCGAAACACCACCAAAACGTGCAGAAAACACAATCGCTTCATTGTCCATATGCAAATCTTTTGTGGCGGTATAATTCAAATTAAGTACAATTTCGCCATCCTTCACATACGCCATTGGCACCCGTGTTTGCGGCCCAACAACTACCAGCAAATGCGGCGTTAAGCCATTATCTACGCACCATTCGTGAATGGCGCGAACCATGTAGGGTTTGGTTGGAATCAACCCCTCAGCCACATTTACTTCCTCATAGCCTTTTCTGAAGGCGTCATCGCATCCGCATACAAAGGACGCGAAAACAAACGCTCCGCGTATTTCAATAACGGCGCAGCTTGATTTGGTAAATCGATACCGTAATGACCTAAACGCCATAGAAGTGGTGTCACCGCTACATCTAGCATTGAATAATCATCGCCTAATAAATAATTTTGCTTACTAAAGATAGGCACAATTTGCGTTAAATTGTCGCGAATGGTTTTACGTGCTTTATCTGCTATTTCCTCATTTTCCGACTCAACATCTTTAATGTGACTGAATAAATCTTTTTCAAAGTTGTACAAAAATAATCTAGCGCGAGCACGCATGACGGGATCCGCTGGCATCAATTGCGGGTGCGGAAAACGCTCATCAATATATTCGTTAATAATATTGGCTTCAGACAGTACCAAATCGCGCTCCACTAACACTGGCACCGCGCCGTAAGGATTTAATACAGCCAAATCTTCGGCTTTATTCGCCAAATCCACATCAATTACTTCAAAATCCATGCCTTTTTCGAACAGCACAATACGACAACGGTGACTGAAAGGGTCTACCGACCCCGAATAAAGTTTCATCATTTTTTAGTACTTCCTTTTTACGTCAATAAAGTCAAATAGACTTTATTTGATTTAATTACTTAATGTCTTTCCAGTATTCTTTTTTAAGCTTTATTGTCAGCACCAGTAATACACCCAAAAACAATAGTACCCAAATGCCGAGATGCTTGCGCTGTTGCTTGGCAGGTTCCGCCATAAATGCCATATAGTTCGTCAAATCGCCCACAAATGCGTTGTATTCAGACGGACTTAATTTGCCTGGTTTAACGAGTTCTAGCTGATGCGTTTCGTGATTCATCACCTGTTCGCCCTGTAGCTCATACAACACATGCGGCATGGCGACTTTACAAGTCTGCGGGTCAAAGACACAATTGCCCCAACCAGTCGAGCTTGTTTCATCTCGGTAAAATCCTCGCAAATAAGCATATACCCAATCAGCGCCACGCGCGCGCACTTCAACAGACAAATCAGGCGGCGCAACTCCAAACCATTTTTTCGCATCTTTTGGGTTCATTGCCACTTTCATGGTGTCACCCACTTTTTCGCCTGCAAACAATAAATTATCTTTAATTTGTTGCTCGGTTAAACCGATATCTTTAAGACGGTTATAGCGCATGTAATTAGCGCTATGGCAATTCAGGCAACTATTCACGAAAGTACGTGCACCCCGCTGCAATGAGGCGTAATCAGTCGCATCGATAGGCGCAGTAACACCAATTGCGGTTTCGTTAGCAAATGCAATTAAAGGCAAAAAAGCCAAACTTAATAAACAATTTTTTAGGATATTATTAGTTTTCATGATTAGTACGTGACCCTTTCTGGCACAGCTAAGGTTTTATCTTTTGCAGTGTACCAAGGCATCAGGATGAAAAATGCAAAATAAATTGCGGTGAAAATTCGAGCTACCCAAGTCGCGCGTTCCTTAGTATCTATAATAGCAATACCATTCGACCAATCACCCAATTGTCCCCAAACGTTAGTAGGCACAGTGCCCAAATAACCCAACACGAAAAAGCTCACTAAAAATAGCGCGAGCCATTTTTTATAAAGCGTTCCCCTATAGCGAATAGATTTCACAGGACTTCTATCCAGCCAAGGCAGCAATGCAAATACCATCACCGACAAGCCCATCGCAGCCACGCCAGGGAACTGCGAATTCATCACTGGCGGCACTGCTCTAAGAATTGAATAATAGGGCGTGAAATACCACACTGGCGCGATATGCGCAGGTGTTACCATAGGATTTGCAGGAACAAAATTATTAGCTTCTAAAAAGTAACCACCCATTTCAGGTGCGAAGCAAATAATGACAGCAAAGACAATTAAGAATACCACCACACCGACCATATCTTTCACCGTGTAGTAGGGATGAAACGGAATGCCATCTAATGGAATGCCAGTTTTTTTATCTTTCTTTGCTTTAATTTCTACGCCGTCGGGGTTATTAGAGCCCACTTCGTGCAAAGCAATTAAATGCGCTGCTACTAAGCCCAACAATACCAATGGTAGTGCAATGACATGAAATGCAAAAAAACGATTTAAAGTAGCATCAGATACTAAATAATCACCGCGTAACCACTCAGATAAATCAGGTCCAATGAATGGAATTGCACTAAATAGATTAACAATCACTTGCGCACCCCAATAAGACATTTGGCCCCAAGGCAGCAAATAACCAAAGAACGCTTCGCCCATCAAGCACAAGAAAATCGCCACGCCAAACAACCAGAGGAGTTCTCTTGGATTTCGATATGACCCATAAATAACGCCACGGAACATATGCAAATACACCACAATAAAGAACATTGAAGCGCCTGTAGAGTGCATATAGCGAATGATATTGCCACCGAATACATCACGCATGATGTATTCAACCGAAGCAAAAGCCTGCTCTGCATCAGGCTTATAGTGCATGGTTAAGAAAATACCTGTTGCGATTTGCATCACTAATACCAGCATGGCAAGAGAGCCAAAAAAGTACCAAAAATTGAAATTTTTAGGTGCGTAATATTCGGTTAAGTGATTTTTAATATTGCTGGTAAGCGGGAAGCGCGCATCGATCCAACCCATTAAACCTGTTGTGCTTTGAATTTTTTTATCAGCCATGATTTACGCCTCCGCCTTTGCATCTACACCAATCAACAAAGTTGTGTCATTTAAATATTGATGTGGAGGTACCACTAAATTAATCGGTGCTGGTGAACCTTTAAATACGCGGCCTGCGAGATCAAATTTTGAGCCATGGCATGGGCAGAAAAAACCACCCGTCCAGCTTTCACCCATATCGCCACCTGCTTGCATTTTTGTTGTAGGCGAACATCCCAGATGCGTACAAATACCCACAATCACAGCCAAGTTAGGCTTAATTGAGCGGTCAGCATTTTTACAATAAGAAGGCTGCTGTGAAACAACGTCAGAGTTCGGATCCGAAAGCTTATCATCGTGACGAGCTAAATCCGCAATCATCTCATCAGTACGATTTATAATCCACACTGGCTTGCCACGCCATTCTGCAGTAATCATCGATCCTGGCTCAATTTTACTAATATCCACTTGCACTGGCGCACCTGCCGCTTTTGCACGCTCACTCGGCAGCATGCTGCCTACAAAGGGCACTGCAGCAACTGCGGCGCCAATAGCGCCAGTACATGCGGTAGCGGTAATTAAGAAATTACGTTTATCTTGATCGACTGAATTTGGCGCTGAGAATGATAGCGCATCATTTTTATCCATTTTATTATCTGCCATTTGTATCCTTTATCTTGCTCTTTTAAAAGTGTGATTGTGATGACACTACAGCTTCGTAGAAAGCCGTGAGTATACATTTTTTAATAAAATACTCCAAATTTATTTGCATAAGTAACTGAAATTAAACGATTAAATATGCTTGTTTAAACAATTGAAAATTGTTCGTTAAACGAAGGTTAAACTGGATTATCAATGTCGATAAACTCATGGCTGATTCCGAATTTTTGCGCTAAATGTTCCCCCAATGCTTGTATACCGTAGCGTTCTGTTGCGTGATGCCCTGCAGATATATAAGACATGCCTGTTTCGCGCGCAATGTGAACCGTCTGTTCTGAAATCTCACCGCTAATATATACATCTGCACCTGCACCTGCAGCTTGCTCAATATAACCTTGCGCCGCACCAGTACAAATAGCAATTTTTTTAATCGATTTTTGACAATCGCCAATCACTTGTGGCTTACGCTTTAGCTTCGCTTCGATATGCGCAGCAAAAGTTTGCAGTGTTTGTGGCTGCCTTAATTCTGCTAACGCCAACATTTCTGCCCATTTTGTAACTTTTAAATCTAATTGCTTGGCAAGCATCACGTTGTTGCCAAGCTCTGTATGCGCATCTAGCGGCAAATGATATGCAAACAAGTTTATTTCATATTGCAACAAAAATTGCAATCTGCGCTTTTTTATGCCTGTAATAGGCAATGACTCGCCGCGCCAGAAGTAACCATGATGCACAAGCACCGCATCTGCGTTGGCTTGCAAGGCTGCCTGCAGCAAATCCATACTAGCTGTAACCCCAGTAACGATTTTGTTGATTTCTTGCTTACCTTCCACCTGCAGGCCATTTGGGCAATAATCGCTAAAACGCTCGGGTTGCAACAGTACATTTAAATAATTGTTAAGCGCATCTATTTTCATCCATTTTCACCTATACTAATGTGTAATTATTTTTTACTTCTTAACTTATGAAACGTGTTTGGCTTATTTTTGCACAATCTGTCACTGCTTGCTTGGGCTTATTGTTCGTGCTGCGTGTTTTTTATCCGCATTTACTAGAAACTGAAAAACAATCGATTGTCATTAATCAAGTGGAACCAAGTTCTGCTTCTGATTCCAAAATTATTTCAAAAACCAGCTTTAGCGTTGCAGCTAAAAAAGCCATGCCTTCTGTGGTAAATATTTTCACCTCAAGCAAAGTCACCGCGCCAAACCCTAATGAGCAATTTAAAGACGACCCCTTGTTTAAACATTTTTTTGGTGAGCAGCCAGATAATGGTGAAGAGGATCAACCTGAAAATAGCTTGGGAAGCGGTGTCATTGTTAGCGCACAAGGTTTAATTTTAACCAATGACCACGTGGTTGCTAGCGCTGATGAAATTGAAGTTGCGCTGGCAGATGGCAGGAAATTATCAGCTAAAGTTGTTGGTACCGACCCAGATACCGATTTAGCTGTGTTAAAAGTGGATGCGCAAAATCTACCTGCAATTACCTTTGCAGTTTCAGATAAACTCAATGTAGGCGATGTGGTATTGGCCATTGGCAACCCATTTGGTGTTGGCCAAACGGTTACTCAGGGTATTGTCAGCGCGCTTGGACGCAATCACTTAGGTATTAACACTTACGAAAACTTTATTCAAACCGATGCTTCTATTAACCCTGGCAACTCTGGTGGTGCCTTGATTGATGCAGAAGGCAATTTAGTTGGCGTTAATAGCGCGATTTACTCACGCAACGGTGGCAGCATGGGCATTGGCTTTGCAATCCCAGCAAACATAGCCAAACAAGTGATGGAACAAATCGCTGTAAGTGGTTCAGTCACACGCGGTTGGGTAGGTATTGAAGCGCAAGACATTACACCTGAATTGGCCGAATCATTCAAACTCAGCCAGGCACGCGGCTCACTGATAGCTGGCGTATTGCGTAACAGCCCTGCAGACCTCGCTGGCATTAAGGCAGGCGATGTATTGCTGGCAATTAATGACAAAGAAGTAGTAGATAGCAGCAACATGCTAAATTTAATTGCGGCACTTAAACCCAATGATAAAGCGATGTTAAAAATTTCTAGAGCAGAAAAAGAAATGAAAATAAACGTGACCGTAGGTAAACGGCCAAAACCAGCGGTTGCGCAAAAATAGATTTCTGCTAGTAAACACATGGGTAAACGTTTCGAAACACTCAACAACAAGCATATTGAGTTTATACAGGCTCAAAAAGTATATTTTGTTGGCACTGCCACCGAAAATAGCCGCGTTAACGTTTCACCCAAGGGCATGGATTCACTGCGAGTAATCAGCAATAATCGTGTGGCTTGGTTAAACGTTACTGGTAGCGGCAACGAAACCTCGGCACATGTTCAGCAAAACTCCCGTATGACCTTAATGTTCTGTGCCTTTGAAGGACCGCCCCTGATATTGCGCCTTTACGGTAGTGCCAAAGTGATACATAAAAATGATGCTGAATGGGGAAAGTTTTTTGCTTTATTCAATCCCTTGCCAGGCGCACGTCAAATTTTTGATTTATCCATTGAACTGGTACAAACCTCTTGTGGCATGGGTGTGCCCTATTACGAATATAGCGAAGACCGTGAGCTACTGAATAACTGGGCTCAAAAAATCGGGAATGAAGGGCTAAAAAAGTATTGGTTGGAGAAAAATCAATTGAGCATTGATGAAATACCCAGCAACATTGCTACAAAAATTCTTAAGTTTGAATTAAGTTAAGCTTTTATCGTATTTTCTTTGGCAGGCACTTTAGGATTTGAAAATTGCGCGACCAATACCCCCGCCTCGAATAGTAACCACAAAGGCACTGCCAACATAAACTGAGAAATGATATCGGGCGGCGTGAAAATCGCACCAATAATAAATGCGCCCACAATCACATAACTACGCACCTCTTTAAGTTGCGCAATGGTCATCCAACCAAAACGAACGATTAACACCACCGCAATTGGCACCTCAAACGCAATGCCAAACGCCATAAATAGCGTCATTACAAAATCAAGATACTGCGAAATATCGGTCATCACTGCCACGCCAACCGGCGCACTTTTCACCATAAAGCCAAATACTACTGGGAACACCGCAAAATAGGCAAATGCCATTCCAGTAACAAACAATATGCAGCTTGCGATGATCACTGGCACCATCAATTTTTTTTCATGTGAGTACAAGCCTGGCGCCACAAACGCCCAAATTTGGTACAAAGTATGTGGCAATGAAATCACAAAGGCCGCCATCATGGCTACTTTCATTGGCACAAAAAATGGCGTAGTCACAGCGGTGGCTATCATTTGGCCTCCTGCGGGCAGCTTGGCAAGCATCGGCGCAGCTAGAAGAGCATAAATTTTATTGGCAAACGGGAACAAGCCAAAAAATACCAATACAAAACCTATCACCATTCTTAATAGCCGATTTCTCAGCTCAATAAGATGGGATATAAACGATTCGGTGGGCGTCATGCGCTAATCACTTTGCTACAACTTTGGCGCGTTTGACTGTTGATACTTTTGGTTTGGAAGTACTTATCTTTGAAGTGCTAACTTTTACAGAACTCGCTTTAGTAAGCTTTGGCTTAACTGTTGTGGTTTTGCTTAATGCTTTTTTGGGCTTAGCAGCATTCGTCACTGTGGCTTTAATTTCATCTACTTGCTGATGAATGCTTTCTTGAGTATTTTCAACGGTTTGCTTGATCTCCTGTTGCAGTTTTTGTAGCTCCTCAAATCGCATTTCACGGTTGACTTCTTCTTTTATTTGCGCCATATAGCGCTGCATGCGGCCAGTAAACGCCCCCACAGTGCGCGCTACTTTTGGAAGTTTTTCTGGCCCAATCACCAGGAGTGCTACCACCGCGATCACTAATAATTCTGAGAAAGAAACATCAAACACAGCTTGTTTTACTGCTTAGTCTTATTTGTAACTTCGCCTTCAATCGTGGTGCCAGTTTTATCAGCTCCACTAGGCACTTGCTCGTCATTCATGGCTTTTTTGAACTCACGCACCGCACCGCCTACATCACCACCTATATTGCGCAACTTTTTAGTGCCAAATATCAACACCACAATCAACAACACTATTAACCAATGCCACAAACTAAATGAACCCATGATGCTCTCCTATTAAAGTTAAGGGCTGCCGCCACTAACCACTTGTTTATTTGGCAGTTTAGGCTGCGCCACCGCCAAATGTATGCACATGCAAATGAAACACCTCTTGCCCACCTTCGCGACCTGTATTAATCAGGGTTTTGAAACCCTGCAAGCCCTGCTCAACAGCGAGTTTTGGTGCAAGCAATAATAACTTTCCTAACAACATTTGATGTGTCAAATCGCAATCTTTTAACGTTTCCACATGCAATTTAGGTACAAGCAAAAAGTGTACCTTGGACATGGGCTTGATGTCATTAAAAGCGATTATATCGTCATCTTCGTAAATTTTTTTGGCAGGAATAACCCCGCTGACGATTTTACAAAAAATACAGTCTTCACTCATTTTAAACTTCTCTGTTCTTTCTCAGCAATGCCAGACAAACCCTCGCGACGCGCCAATTCATCCAATACGTCTTGCGGTTTTAAGCCCGCTTGGGCCAGCATGACCATTGTGTGAAACCACAAATCTGCCGTCTCATAAATAATCTCATCTTTATTACCTCCTTTGGCCGCCAGCAAGGTTTCTGTGGCTTCTTCACCTACTTTTTTAAGAATGCTATCCATACCTTTGGCGTACAACTTGGCCACATAAGACGAGGCTGGATCAGCCGTTTTACGTTGCTCTAGTAATTCACTTAATCTGTCTAAAACATCACTCATGATAAATATTTTTTGGATCTTTAATGACTGGTTGATCTATTGACCAATTTCCATTTTCTAGTTTCTTGAAAAAACAGCTGTGACGGCCTGTATGACAAGCAATACCGCCAATTTGCTCCACACTTAGTAAAATGACATCTTCGTCGCAGTCCACGCGAATCTCATGCACCTTCTGTGTATGGCCAGACTCTTCGCCTTTGCGCCACAATTTGCTACGCGAACGTGACCAATACACCGCTTGCTTGGTATCACTTGTCTGTTGCAAAGCTTCGCGGTTCATCCACGCCACCATCAATATTTTTCCTGTGACGTAATCCTGTGCAATCGCAGGCACTAAGCCATTCACATCCCAGTTTATTTCGTCTAACCAGCTCATAACCTAACTTCGATTCCACATTTTTGCATATATTGTTTAGCTTGCTGGACCGTATATTCGCCATAGTGAAAAATACTCGCCGCTAACACTGCATCTGCACCGCCTAAAACTATTCCATCTACCAAATGCTGCAAATTACCTACGCCGCCAGAGGCAATTATTGGCACTTCTACTGCGTCACTAATGGCTTTATTAAGCGGATTATTAAAACCAATCTTTGTTCCGTCTCTATCCATACTGGTTACCAGCAGCTCGCCGGCGCCTAGACTTACCATGTATTCGGCCCATTTCAACGCATCTAAACCCGTTGGTTTTCGACCACCGTGGGTAAACACTTCCCACTCATAAGCTTGATTATCTACTTTTTTTGCATCTATGGCGACCACAATACATTGCGAACCAAAGCGCGCGGCGGCATCTCGCACCATGTTGGGGTTTAATACTGCGGTGGTGTTAATGCTGACCTTATCTGCACCTGCGTTTAAAAGTCGGCGCACATCTTCCACTTCTCGCACTCCGCCACCCACTGTAAGCGGTATAAACACTTGGCTGGCGACTTCTTCAATGATATGCAGTAGCAAACCACGATTATCTGAGCTGGCGGTGATGTCTAAAAACGTAAGTTCATCTGCACCTTGATCGTCATAACGTTTTGCGATTTCAACGGGATCGCCAGCATCACGTAATGCTAAGAAATTAACGCCTTTTACTACGCGCCCATCAGTGACATCCATACATGGAATGATGCGTTTAGCCAATCCCATTCTAAAACAAATCCATTTTACGATAAGTCCATTAACTTAGCTCGTCTGCTAATTTTTGCGCTGCAGCGAAATCAATCGTACCTTCATAAATAGCACGGCCAGTAATCGCGCCAATAATGCCTTCATGCGCTACTGCACACAGCCGTTTAACGTCTTCTAGATTAGATAAGCCGCCGCTCGCAATCACTGGAATTGTAAGCGCCTGTGCCAAGGCCACCGTGGCTTCAATATTCACCCCGGTGAGCATGCCATCGCGTCCGATATCAGTATAAACAATTGAATTAACACCATAATCTTCAAACTTTTTGGCTAAATCAATCACATCATGACCAGTCAGTTTAGACCAACCATCAATGGCTACTTTGCCTTCTTTTGCATCTAAACCCACCATAATTTGGCCAGGAAACGCATAACAAGCTTCGTGCAAAAAGCCTGGTGTTTTTACCGCCGCGGTACCAATAATCACGTAGCCAATGCCGTTATCTAAATAGCGTTCAATGGTATCTAAATCGCGAATACCACCGCCCAATTGAATAGGAATATCGCCACCAACCGCACTGACGATAGACCTAATAGCAGCAGCATTTACGGGCTTACCTGCAAAAGCGCCGTTTAAATCCACCAAATGAAGTCGCTTGCCGCCTTGATCAACCCAATGCCGCGCCATAGCGCCTGGGTCTTCTGAAAACACAGTGGATTCTTCCATCAAGCCTTGTTTTAAACGTACACAATGGCCGTCTTTGAGATCAATTGCAGGAATGATAAGCATGATTTTTTTAAGTGAGATTAATGATGGGTGAAATACAAAAAGTTAAAGTATTTTTAAAATAATCAAGGTTTCTAGTTTACCAAGCCTTAGCTTGCTAAGGCTTCCAGTTTACAAAGTTACTCAGCAATTGCAAGCCAGCCTGTGCACTTTTTTCTACATGAAATTGCGTCGCGAAAATATTGTCACGCGCGACGGCACTAGTAAAACGATTTGGATATTCGGTTTCGCCTGCTGTAACAACACTATCTAGCGGCGCAGCATAATAGCTATGTACGTGATAAAACCTAGCAGCATCTTCAATATTCGCCCATAATGGGTGTGTGATGCTTTGATATACTTGATTCCATCCCATGTGTGGCACTTTTAATTTATCACCTTTTGTATCGAACATTTGGTCTGTCACAAAGCGTTTAACATCACCTTTTAACAGACCTAGGCCTGCGGTATCACCCTCTTCTGAGTGATCAAACAGTAGTTGCATGCCTATACAAATACCCAAAAAAGGTTTGTTTTTTGCCGCATCAATAATCACGCTATGCAAGTCGCGCGCATCCAGCTCGCGCATACAATCTGGCATGGCGCCTTGGCCAGGAAATACAACGCGCTCTGCATTTTGAATCACCTCTGGATCGCTTGTCACCACAACCGATTTGCCTGAAGCAACGTGTTCAACCGCCTTAGACACCGAGCGCAGATTGCCCATACCGTAATCAACCACCGCAATATCTACTTTTTGCATTTCTATTATTTAAAATTAAAGCCTAGCGAGCTTTTATAAACTGCCTTTGGTGGACGGCATTATGCCTGACATGCGTTCGTCATAAGTAATGGCCATGCGTAATGCGCGGCCAAAGGATTTAAATATGGTCTCAGATTGATGATGCGAGTTATTGCCTTTTAAGTTATCGATATGCAAGGTCACATTAGCGTGATTTACAAACCCTTGAAAGAACTCGTGTATCAAGTCGACATCAAACTCACCTATCGCGGCACGCGTAAATTCACAGTTGAACTCTAAGCCTGGTCGCCCAGATAAATCAAGCACCACGCGGCTTAAAGCCTCATCCAGTGGCACATAAGCATAACCGTAACGGTTGATACCTTTTTTATCACCAACCGCCTTAGCAAAAGCCTGGCCAAGCGTAATCCCAATATCTTCTACCGTGTGATGCGCATCAATGTGCAAATCGCCCTTTGCGTTAACAGCAATATCCATCATGCCATGGCGCGCCACTTGATCAAGCATGTGGTCTAGAAATGGCAACCCTGTATTGAATTGTGATGCGCCTGTACCATCGATATTGATCGCCACAGAAATCTGCGTTTCAAGGGTATTGCGCGTAACTTCTGCTTGTCGCATAGTATTTTAACTGCTTGATAATGAATAATTTGTAGGTATTTTAACTCAAACTTGAGTGCACGCGCACTAAATTCTTTACCTAAACATAAGACGCAATAAAAAAGCCGACCAATCGGTCGGCTTTTTAAGCAAACTAAAGAATTACTTAGCTGCGCCTGTTGCGTCTTTTGCTGCGCCAACTAAACCATCTGTTGTAGTTGGTGCGGCGGCTGGAGCTGCTGCTTCAGCTGGAGCAACTTGTTCAACTGCTGCACCTGCTGCTGGCGCCTCTTCAGCTGGTGCGGCGGCTGGAGCAACTTGTTCAACTGCTGCACCTGCTGCTGGCGCCTCTTCAGCTGGTTTACCACCTTTAAGTAGATATAAACCAAGCAACACTGCACCTGCAATCAAAGCCCATGGCAATAATTTACCCATGCCGCCTGTACTTGCATTACCTGCGTGTGCTAAACCTGAAATTTCAGCGGCAGAAGCTGCTGGATCTGCTGCGCCGTAAATGGCTGCACCTGCAACCACAATATCAGCACCTGCATCTACCACTTGACGTACTGTTGCCGCTTTTACACCGCCAGCTACAGAAACTTTAGCACCCGTATTTAAAGCAGTTACCATCGCCAAATCTACAAATGGTGTTTGACCTGCTGCTTGTTGATCCAAACCAGTGTGCACACCAATGATGTGCGCGCCTAATTTAGCCACTTCTAATGTACGTGCTTTTTTGTCTGTTACGTTGATCAAATCCACTTGAGCCATTTTGCCGTATTTATTTGCAACATCAATCACACCTTTAATAGTGCCGATATCTGCAGTACCCAAAACTGTGCAAATGTCTGCGCCAGCTTTGTAGAATGGCTCAGCTTCATAATAGCCAGCATCCATTGTTTTTAAGTCAACCAAAATTTTATTATTTGGGAATTTTGCACGTAGTGTTTTAAGCAACTCAATACCATTATGCTTAATGCATGGAGTACCGATTTCTAAAATGTCTACGTGTGGTGCAACTTTTGTCGCCAACGCTACTGTAGCGTCAAAATCTAGTGAATCTAGTGCCATTTGGGTTTGTGCCATGGTGCTTTTCCTCCGAATTTGCTTTAATCTAAAGGGTTAAATCTTAAATTAAAAGTTAATATTTTGCGGTTGATTTAAATAAATTTTTACAAAATATTAATTGGATATTTTGTACGTTCGCACATAATAACCGCAATTGATGATTTTTTTCAATACTTTAGTTAATTTTAATGATTATTTCAAAATTACCCTGAGTGCATCAACTAACTGTTTAGATTGTGCATCCGTGCCAACAGTAATGCGCAAATAAGGTGCAATGCGCACTGGCTTTTTAAAATGTCGAATAATGATGTTTTTATCACGCAATTTTTCGGTGAGTTCTGCGCCATCACGCATTTTGTGTTTAGCAAAAATAAAATTTGCGCCTGACGGCAGCACTTCAAAACCCAATGTCTGCAACTCCAACCCCAGAGCAGCTCTCGTAGCAATTACTCTTTTAGCAGTTTCAGAAAAATATGCTTTATCTTGTATGGCTGCTATCGCGCCAGCCTCAGCAAAACGGTCGATAGGATATGAATTGAAGCTATCTTTTACGCGAATAAGCGCTTCAATTAAATCTTTATGCCCTAGCGCATAGCCCACACGCAAACCAGCTAATGAGCGCGCTTTAGAAAATGTCTGCGTTACTAATAAATTGGGATAAGTATTAACAAGCTTCACTGCAGATTCAGTACCAAAATCCACATAAGCCTCATCAATCACCACCACAGATTCTGTATTTATTTTAAGCAACTTTTCAATTTCCACCAACGCTAGTGGCACGCCTGTGGGCGCATTCGGGTTGGGAAATATAATCCCGCCATTTGGCTTGTCATAAGCACTTACCTCAATTTCAAAGCTGCTATTGAGTGGAATAAGCTCAAACTCAATGTCATACAAGCCACAATAAACTGGGTAAAAGCTGTAGGTAATATCCGGAAATAGCAAGGGCCTGTCATGTTTAAGCAAAGCTTGAAACACATGCGCTAACACTTCATCTGAGCCATTACCAACAAACACCTGGTTGGCCTGTAAACCATAATTTTCGCCAATTGCAACCTTAAGCTTGTCCGAATTTGGATCTGGGTACAGCCGCAAACTATCCGCCGCCTCAGCCTGCAGAGCGCGTATTACTTTGGAGCTAGGGCCGTAAGGATTTTCATTGGTATTGAGTTTGACTAAATTAGCAAGCTTGGGCTGCTCGCCTGGCACATACGGTGTAAGTCGGCGCACAACGTCGCTCCAGAACTTACTCATACTAAAACTTTGCACATACTATTTCAGCCGATATTCAGCAGATTTTGCGTGCGCTTGCAGGCCTTCACCATTCGCTAGCGTAGATGCGATTTTACCAAGTTTTTGAGCGCCATCTTGCGACACCATAATTAGGCTAGAACGTTTTTGAAAATCATATACGCCAAGCGGCGAACTAAAACGTGCCGTGCGTGAAGTCGGTAAAACGTGGTTTGGCCCTGCACAATAGTCTCCAAGCGCCTCACAAGTATCTCGTCCCATAAAAATAGCGCCAGCATGCTTTATATGTTTACTCAATTCCAAAGGATTTTCGACCGATAATTCCAAATGTTCTGGCGCAATATAATTGCTAATTTCTATCGCCTCATCCAAATCTTTTACTTGAATCAGCGCGCCGCGATTGGTAATTGAGGTATTCACAATGTCTTTGCGCGGCAAGATTTCTAACAATTTAAGCATGCTAGCTGCAACTTGATCTAAAAATTCCGCGTCTGGGCTCAATAAAATCGCTTGCGCCAATTCGTCATGCTCCGCTTGACTGAATAAATCCATCGCAATCCAATCTGGATTGGTTTTCCCATCGCAAATCACTAATATTTCGGATGGTCCCGCCACCATGTCAATACCCACCACACCAAACACGCGACGCTTAGCTGCGGCCACATAAGCATTGCCAGGTCCGACAATTTTATCTACCTGCGGTACAGTTTCAGTACCGTAAGCTAGGGCACCAACTGCTTGCGCACCACCAATACAAAACACGCGATCCACTCCTGATATTGCAGCAGCAGCAAGCACCAAAGCATTTTTTTCGCCATTTGGGGTTGGCACTACCATGATGAGCTCTTGTACGCCCGCCACTTTGGCTGGAATCGCATTCATTAACACACTTGAAGGATACGCCGCTTTTCCGCCAGGCACATAAAGTCCTACTCGATCGAGACAAGTCACCTGTTGTCCAAGTAGCGTGCCGTCAGGTTCTTTATAGCTCCACGACTGCATGACTTGTTTTTCATGGTAGCTTTTGACTCTGTCGGCCGCTGCCTGCAAAGCCACGCGCTGATTGCCTGGCAATCCATTTAATGCAGCTTGCAGCTCGACTTGACTCACTTCCAAATCAGTCAAATGTGTCGCGTTGGTTTTGTCAAAACGGTTGGTATATTCCAGCACCGCCGCGTCGCCGCGTGCTTTTACATCCTTTAAAATATTGGCGACAACCACATCCACGCTGTCATCCTGCGCGGTTTCAAAAGCCAGCAAGGCTTTTAAATCAGCTGCAAATGACATGTCTTGGGTGGATAAACGTCTAATTTCCATTTTTATTTAACTGCTTTGCTAAACGCATCCAAAATCGGCTGCAATTGTGTGCGATTCAACTTTAGCGAAGCTTGATTCACAACTAAGCGTGAGCTAATGTCGCCCACTTCTTCTACGGCCTTGAGATTGTTGGCGCGCAAGGTGTTGCCAGTGCTGACCAAATCTACAATCGCGTCCGCCAAGCCAACCAAAGGACCTAGCTCCATCGAGCCATACAGCTTAATCAGGTCAACATGCATGCCTTTTGCCGCAAAGTGCTCACGCGCCGCCTTCACATATTTGGTTACCACTTTGAGGCGTGCACCTTGACGAATACTAGCTTCGTAATCAAAATCGTTACGCACCGCCACCATCATTTTGCACCTGGCGATGTTTAAGTCTAAAGGTTGATATAAGCCTTCGCCACCGTGCTCATCCAGCACGTCTTTACCCGCAATACCCAAATCGGCCGCGCCATATTGAACATAGGTTGGCACATCTGTGGCACGCACGATAATCAGGCGCACGTCGTCGCGGTTGGTGGCTAAAATAAGTTTGCGTGAAGATTCAGGATCTTCCAACGTGCGAATACCCGCCGCCGCCAAAAGTGGTGTGGTTTCTTCGAAAATTCTGCCTTTTGATAATGCTATCGTTATCATAATGTTAATTACTACGACGCACTTTCGCGCCCAATTTTGTTAGTTTCTCTTCCAAATGTTCATACCCACGGTCGAGATGGTAAATCCGCTCAATCACCGTTTCGCCACGCGCCACTAGCCCAGCCAAGACAAGGCTTGCTGAGGCGCGCAAATCGGTCGCCATCACGGTTGCTCCATCTAAATACTCCACACCTTTTACTAAAGCCGTATTGCCGTCGATGCTAATATCGGCGCCAAGGCGCTGCATTTCCTGCACGTGCATAAAGCGATTTTCAAAAATCGTTTCAGTCACTTTTACAACACCATCTGCTACGCTATTTAGCGCCATAAACTGCGCCTGCATATCAGTTGGGAATGCAGGGTGCGGCGCAGTACGAATGTTCACCGCTTTTAATTTACCATTACTTTTCACAGTGATTGTGTTTTCAACTTTGCTTACTTTTACTTCTGCACCCGCGTCACGTAACTTTTCTATCACTGCATCCAACAAATCCGCACGTGCGTTAAGTAATTTCACTTCGCCACCTGTCATTGCAGCGGCCACCATATAAGTACCCGCTTCTATGCGGTCACAAACGATATTATGCGTTGCGCCACTTAACTTTTCTACGCCAACTATCGTAATCACATCAGTACCTGCACCAGTAATGTTTGCGCCCATCTTTATCAAACATTCTGCCAAATCGACCACTTCTGGCTCTTTAGCAGCATTCTCTAAAACCGTTTTGCCTTCGGCCAAACTTGCGGCCATCATCAAGTTTTCAGTGCCAGTAACCGTCACTATATCCATATAATAACGTGCGCCCTGCAAGCGCCGATTAGGTAAATGCAAGGTACTGGCTTGAATGTAACCGTGCGTGATGTGTATCGCCGCACCCATGGCTTGCAAGCCTTTTATATGCAAATCAACTGGGCGTGAGCCAATAGCACAGCCGCCTGGCAATGAAACACGTGCCGTGCCAAAGCGTGCCAACAAAGGCCCCAGCACAAGAATCGATGCGCGCATGGTTTTCACCATTTCGTAAGTTGCTTCAAACGA
>JANYCB010000025.1 GCA_025360485.1 Methylotenera sp.
CTCCTGCCGAAATACTTCAAGCTGAACCAATCCCAGCTACCCGCCTACGCGAAATTCCCTACAACTACACCTCATTTTCAGACCGTGAAATTGTTATTCGGTTTTTGGGGGAAGAAATTTGGGAAATTTTGAATGAACTACGTGGCGAGCGCAAAACTGGCCGCAGCGCACGTATGCTGTTTGAAGTGTTGGGCGATTTATGGGTAGTTTCGCGTAACCCTTATCTACAAGATGACTTGTTAGACAATCCTAAGCGCCGCAAAGCCTTGATTGAGGCACTTCACCATCGTATTGATGCGATTGACGAGCGTGGTGGTAGTAATGATAAGGTCAATAAATTAGTGAATGCCGCTAAAGTTGCGGTAGAAAAATTTGCGGAGGATTTCCGTCAAACTTACGATTTACGCAAAAAAGCATTAAGCAAACTCAGCAAAATTACCCGTAAAGACAATGTCCAGTTCGATGGTTTGGCGCGTGTTTCGCACGTCACAGATGCGACCGATTGGCGTGTAGAGTATCCATTTGTGGTACTAAATCCAGATACTGAAATTGAAATCGCCGCGCTAGTAAAAGCCTGCATTGAGCTTGGGCTTACTGTGATTCCACGTGGCGGCGGTACTGGCTATACTGGCGGTGCGATTCCGCTAACACCGTTATCAGCCGTGATTAACACAGAGAAATTAGATCAACATACTGGTGTGCAAATGCGCACTTTGCCTGGTGTTTCACGCCAAGTCGCCACCATTGAGTGTGGCGCAGGTGTAGTGACGCGACGTGCCATGGAAGCCGCAACAGAGGCGGGACTTGAGTTTGCTTGTGACCCAACCAGCGCCGATGCGTGCTGTATTGGCGGCAACGTAGCAATGAACGCGGGCGGCAAAAAAGCCGTGTTATGGGGAACCGCGCTGGATAATCTAGCCTCATGGCGCATGGTGACGCCAGACGCGACTTGGCTAGAAGTAGAGCGCCTAGATCATAATTTAGGCAAAATACACGACATCGCTATGGCGCGTTTTAAAGTCACGCGTTTTGATATCGACATGAAAACACAGCTCGGTGAACCAGAAGTTTTAGAAATCGCTGGACCAAGTTTTCGTAAAGTGGGTTTGGGTAAAGACGTTACCGATAAATTTTTAAGCGGTCTGCCAGGCATTCAAAAAGAAGGCTGTGATGGCCTCATTACGAGTGCCACTTTTATTTTGCATCGTATGCCCAAGCATGTACGCACCATAGCGTTAGAGTTTTTTGGCAACGTTTCACACGCTGTGCCAGCGATTGTGGAGATTAAAGATTATCTCGACGCCACTGCTAAAAAGAACCCAGCCGTCATTATGGCTGGCTTGGAGCACATGGATGAGCGCTATATTAAAGCGGTCGGTTACGCGACTAAGGCAGCGCGTCAGCAGCGCCCGAAAATGGTGTTGCTTGCTGATATTGCATCGGATGACGAAAACGCGGTAGGTGAAGCCGCCTCTGCTGTGGTGCGTATGTGTAATGCACGCGATGGCGAAGGCTTTATTGCGGTATCAGGTGAAGCGCGCAAAAAATTCTGGCTCGATCGTGCGCGCACTGCGGCAATCGCGAAACACACCAACGCCTTTAAAATCAACGAAGATGTAGTGATACCATTGCCAAAATTGGGCGATTATTCTGATGGTATAGAGCGCATTAATATTGAGCTTTCGATTGATAATAAGCTCAAATTATTAGATGCGCTCGAAGTGTTTATGCAAGGTGAATTGCCCTTGCAAGCCGATGAAGATGGCAATGGCGACGCGGAAATGGTACACGCAAAACAAGCGATTGCACTGCAACTGCTGCGCGATTTGCGTAGCCAGTGGAACTTGATATTAAATAACCTTGATGCCCCGGTTTCAGCTTTGGGTGAGCTTGGCAAGCCGTATAAAAAATACGAAAATGTATTCCGCGCGGTGCAATCTTACGATTTACGCATCTCTTGGAAGCGCGAACTCAAACGTCCGATGGAAGAGATTTTTGCTGGGCGCGAATATCAAAAAATCTTAAATCGCTGTGATGAAATCCATAAAACAGTGCTGAAAAGCCGCGTGTTTATTGCCTTGCACATGCATGCGGGTGATGGCAACGTGCATACCAATATTCCTGTGAACTCAGACGATTACACCATGATGCACGACGCGCATACTGCAGTTGCGCGAGTGATGGACTTGGCGAAGAGTCTAAACGGCGTGATTTCTGGCGAGCATGGCATCGGCATCACCAAAATGGAGTTTTTAGATCAAGCGACCATTGATAATTTTACGACTTATAAAAACAAAGTAGACCCTAACGGTCACTTTAATAAAGGCAAACTATTAGCAGGCTCTGGGCTTGAATATGCCTATACACCAAGCTTTGGCTTGCTAGAGCAAGAGTCCATCATCATGGAACAATCTGCGATTGGCGAGATTGCCGATGACATTTCGGATTGTTTACGTTGTGGTAAATGTAAGCCCGTGTGTACTACGCATGTGCCGCGTGCGAATTTGTTGTATTCACCCCGCAACAAAATCTTAGGCACGTCGCTACTCATTGAGGCATTTTTGTACGAGGAGCAAACGCGGCGCGGTATTTCACTCAAGCATTTTGATGAATTCAACGACGTGGCCGATCACTGTACGGTGTGTCATAAATGCTTAAATCCATGCCCAGTGGATATTGATTTTGGCGATGTATCAATCAAAATGCGTAACTTTTTACGTGAGCAAGGTAAAAAGAAATTTAACCCAGGTACCGCATTGGGTATGACTTTCTTGAATCTTAAAGACCCCGCCACGATTAAATTGATGCGCCTATTTATGGTGGGCATTGGCTACAAAGCACAAAATTTTGCGCATCTTTTAGCTAAAAAGTTTGGCTTGTTAAAAGATAAAATCAGGCCGCCAGCCACGGTAGGCAAACCAGAAATTAAAGCGCAAATCGTACATTTTATTAATCGACCAATGCCTAAAAAAATGCCGACTAAAACGTCACGCGCGTTGTTGGGCATAGAAGATAACAGTATGATTCCCGTCATCCGTAACCCGAAAAAGGTGACGGAAGATTCTGAAGCCGTGTTTTACTTCCCTGGCTGCGGATCGGAGCGCTTGTTCTCAAACGTCGGCCTGGCTACGCAAGCGATGTTGTACGAAGTGGGCGCCATTACTGTGCTGCCGCCCGGGTACTTGTGTTGTGGCTACCCACAAACTTCTAGCGGTAACCATGATAAAGGCCAAGAAATCACTACAGATAACCGTGTGTTGTTTCACCGTGTGGCGAATACGCTTAATTATTTGGACATTAAAACCGTGATTGTTTCATGCGGTACCTGTATGGATCAGTTGCAAAAATACGAGTTTGAAAAGATATTCCCGGGTTGTAGGTTGCTGGATATTCACGAATATCTGATGGAAAAAGACCAAAAATTGACTGGCGTAACGGGCACGCGTTATATGTATCATGACCCATGTCATACGCCAATGAAGACTTATAAGCCGCTAGAAGTTACTAATAAACTGATGGGGCAAGAGGTTCAGCTGAATGACCGCTGCTGTGGCGAGAGTGGTACCTTTGCTGTAGCTCGCCCGGATATTGCCACGCAGGTGAAATTCCGCAAGCAGGAAGAGCTAGCAAAAGGCATGGAGAAAATGGGCTTAACGGTGGGAAATCCTGAAGAGAAAGTAAAAATTCTTACCAGCTGCCCAAGCTGTCTGCAAGGTTTGGCACGCTATGGCGACGATACGGGGATTGAGGCGGATTATATTGTGGTCGAGATGGCGAAACATATTTTGGGTGAGAACTGGATGCAGGAATATGTGGAGAGAGTGAATAATGGTGGGATTGAGAAGGTGTTGTTGTAATGCAACTTTGGATGATTATAAGTTTGATATAAAACACGTATAATTGGATGCCTATTTTAGGTTATGTTGTTTATCTTCTTCGTTAGGAGTTGAATTGAAACGTACTCTTTGTATACTAGTTTGTCTTTGTTATTCTGTGTTTGCTCAAGCTGATGATTTTCCGGCTCCAAATCAGCAAACTTCATCGTCGC
>JANYCB010000061.1 GCA_025360485.1 Methylotenera sp.
ATGGTTTTCACCATTTCGTAAGTTGCTTCAAACGATTGTACATCACTGGCATCTAGCGTTACTTTATCAGTTGCACGGGTAATTTTAACACCCATCGTGTCAAGCAACTTGATGGTGGTATCGATATCTTTTAACGCTGCAACTCCGCTAAGTTGAAGTGGCGTTTCTGCTAAAAGTGATGCACACAAAATCGGCAATGCCGCATTTTTGGCGCCCGAAATAGTAATTTCACCGTTTAAACGTTGACCACCTTGAATAATCAATTTATCCAAAACTTAAGCGCCAGTCGACTTAACTTCAGTCAATAGGGCTTGCAGCTCACCGCTTTCGTACATGGCACGCATAATGTCGCTGCCGCCAATAAATTCGCCTTTTACATACAATTGTGGAATTGTCGGCCAGTTGGCGTATTGCTTAATGCCTTCGCGAATTTCTTGATCGGCCAACACATCTACCGAAACATATTTGGCGTTGCAGGCATCTAAAATTTGCGTCGCCATGTTAGAAAAACCACATTGCGGAAATTTAGGATTGCCTTTCATGTACAGCACCACATCATTGTTAGTCACTGTTTCTTTAATTGCTGCTTGTGCGTCCATTACTTTCTCCATAACTATTATTTCAATTCTTGCCACTGCTGTGGTGTGTACGTTTGCATAGAAAGCGCGTGAATCTCAGCGCGCATGCGGTCACCCAGCACGGCATACACAAGTTGATGTTGTGCTACCATACGCTTGCCTTCAAATGAGGAACTAACAATCACCGCCTCGAAATGCGTACCATCATCACCTTTTACTTTAATGTAATCGCAGTCCAAGTCTTGCGTGATGTAATTTTCTAACTGTGCCGCTGATAACAAAACTCTAGCCCCTTAATTTATAGCCTGATTTTAACATTTTTAGGCACAACCATGCTAATGCCAGCAAAAATGCAACGACTACGACAAGGCTAATCCACGGCGAAATATCGGCTTGCCCAAAAAAACCGTAGCGAAAGCCATCAATCATGTAGAAAAACGGATTAAATTTTGAAATGGTTTGCCAAATTGGCGGCAGCGAATGGATTGAATAAAATACGCCTGATAAAAACGTAAGTGGCATAATCACAAAGTTTTGAAATGCCGCCATTTGATCAAACTTATCGGCCCATATACCAGCAATAATGCCAAATGTGCCGAGTAACGCGCTACCAAGCAAGGCAAAGGCAAAAATCCATAACGGATGCATAATGTGTAAATCGACAAACCAAATCGCCACAATATAAATACTAAACCCTACCAAAAATCCGCGAATAATGGCGGCCGCTAAAAACGCAATAAAAAACTGTAAATATGAAATCGGTGTGAGTAACACAAACACAATGCTGCCCATGATTTTAGATTGCACCAAGCTAGACGAGCTGTTAGCAAACGCATTTTGTAGCAGGGACATCATGATTAAGCCAGGAATTAAAAACGCCTTATAGGGCACGCCTTTATATACCTGCACATGACCTTCTAGCGCATGCGAAAAAATCAACAAATACAGCAAAGCCGTGAGTATTGGGGAAGCCACAGTTTGAAACGCCACGCGCCAAAAACGAAATAACTCTTTTTTAAATAAGGTATAAGTGCCGCGCCATGCTGGTGAAATTGCGTTGTCAATCAAGTTCATCCGCCACCTGCTTTCCCGCCAACAAGCGACATAAATACATCTTCTAAATCAGCTTCAATTAACTGCATGTCCTCTACATTAACATTGGCTTTGCGAAGCTCGCTTAGCGCAAATTCAATTTGATTTAAATCTGTTAATGCCAGCGTAAAAACACCATTCTCGCCATTTTTTAGCATTGGCAATAATGCAGCTGGCAAGGTTGAATTACCAAGTTTTAAACGTAAATTTTTGCCTGGTAATTTGCTGAGCAAATTGGCTGTTGTATCGAGCGCCACAATCTCGCCTTGTTTCATCATCGCCACACGTTCACACAAAGTTTCCGCTTCTTCAAGATAATGCGTAGTTAAAATAATAGTGTGTCCATCGCGATTGAGTTTTTTGATGAATTCCCACAGCATTTGCCGTAGCTCAACATCCACGCCAGCCGTGGGCTCATCTAGCACAATGACTGGCGGCTTGTGTACCAAAGCTTGTGCAATGAGTGCACGCCTTTTCATGCCTCCAGAAAGCTTACGCATATTGGTGTGCGCTTTATCTGTTAAGCCTAAACTTTCTATAATTTCATCGACCCAAGCGTCATTTTCGCGACCCCTACCAAAATAACCCGCTTGAAAGCGCAACATTTCACGTACGTTAAAAAATGGGTCAAACACTAACTCCTGTGGCACAACACCAAGCGCCAAGCGCGCGGATTGGTAATCATTCACCACGTCGTGCCCCATGATGGCAATATTGCCATGAGTAGATTTAAGCAAGCCAGCTAAAATATTGATGAGTGTGGATTTGCCCGCGCCATTTGGCCCTAAAAGTCCAAAAAATTCGCCTTGATTAATGGTTAAGTCAATGCCTTTTAGCACGTGCAAGTCGCCAAAGCGCTTTTGAACTTGTTC
This sequence comes from Methylotenera sp., assembly GCA_025360485.1. GTDB lineage: Bacteria > Pseudomonadota > Gammaproteobacteria > Burkholderiales > Methylophilaceae > Methylotenera_A. The sequence continues at coordinate 2,543 of JANYCB010000061.1, forward strand.
TATTTTAATGGCTGGTACAAATTGCATTACAGGTGCTAATTTAATTGCAGTAACTGACATTAGTCAAAAGAACCTTAAAAGAATATTAATTAAAAACCTAGAATGACTGAATATAAAACAAAACCCCACCTTAAAGATGGGGTCAATACAAATAATTTAAATACTCAATCAATTAGTACAACTAAAGGTTTTAATTGATTAATTCTGCCACACCATACAATTGGGTCAAGCTGTTTAAATTTGCGGGTAAATTCACAAATTTAATTGGCTGATTTTCTTTTTGTGCGCGACGCTTCCACTCTAAAATGAGGCTGATCGTTGACGTGTCGATATCTGATACGTTGGCAAAATCAATCTGAGTATTTGCCACAATTGGTAGCGCTTTGCTTGCAACCAATATCGATGGCACCGTGCCAATCACCACTTCTCCACTAATATTCCAGCAGTTTTCTGTTTGCGTTATTTGCGCCATTTTCTAATTTTGAGTTGAAGCAGTTTTAGGTTGTGTTGATTTAGTTTGCTCAGCTTTGGCTTGTGCCGCTTTATTTTTATCAGACAACTTTTTAATCAGGCTATCTAGGCCATTTTGGCGAATTTCATCTGAAAACTGACCGCGGTAATTGGTCACCAAACTTACGCCTTCAATGACAATATCATAAACTTTCCACGCGTCAGCCTGTTTTTCAAGTGTGTAATCCACCGCAATTGGCTGACCACCTGGTTGCACGATTTGCGTTTTTACAGAAGCAATTGTTGATTCATTCACCATGCGAAACGGCTTATATTCAATCGTTTGATTTCTATATTTAGAAAGCGCCGTTGCATAAGTACGAATCAATAATGTACGAAACTCTGCCTGAAAAGCCGTTTTTTGATCCGGAGTTGCTTTCGTCCAATTTTTGCCCAATACCATGCGCGATACTTTATCAAAATTAAAATTCGGCACAATTTTTTCTTCAGCTAAAGCAAAAATTTTTGCTTGGTCGCCTGCTTGGATATCTTTATCGTTTTTAACTGTTGCCAGCACATCTTCTGCTGTCTTTTTCACTAACTCATCTGGGCCATCCAATGCAAAGCTAGATGTACTGAAACCCAGCAAGCTCAGTGAAACCAGCAAACTCATTGTAAATAATAATTTTTTCATCATTTTTAATCCTTTTTATAAAGCTACCATTTATTTTTATGTTTAATTTTTGCCTAATTCTTACTGCGAAGCTGGCTTAGTCAAGTCATCCAGTGGATTTGCTCCCAACGCATCATCAGCCTTTTTGGTTGATTTTGATGGCGTTGATGTCGCCGACGCATCATCTTTACTCTCGGATGCTTTACTGTATAAAAATTGACTAATCATTTTTTCAAGCACAATAGCATCTTGTGTATGCGTTATTCTATCCCCATTTTTTAGCTTAGCTTCATCACCACCTGCATCTAAGCCAATATACTGCTCGCCCAGCAGGCCCGCTGTATAAATATTTGCAAAAGTATCTACAGGGAAAGCATCACGCTTATCGATATTGAGACTCACCACCGCCTCAAAAGTTGCAGGATCAAATTTAATATCGCTCACACGACCCACCACGACACCCGCGCTTTTTACTGGCGCACGTGGTTTTAAGCCACCTATATTTTCAAAATTAGCAGTCACTGTATAGGTTGCACCTAAATTGCTGGTAGTTAGATTACCCACCTTCATGGCAAGGCCTAGCAAGGCCGCCACGCCAAGTGCAACAAAAATTCCTACCCATAAATCAATCGTTGTTCTTTCCATACCTTACTCCCACATGCTTTAAACATTAATCATAAATGAGGTTAATACAAAATCTAGAATTAGGACGGTTAGTGATGAAGTGACTACCGTTCTTGTGGTCGCGCGACTTACGCCTTCTGCAGTAGGTGGCGCATCATAACCTTCGAACAGCGCAATCATGGTACAGGCTACACCAAACACCAAGCTTTTAATCACGCCATTCACAATATCAAGTCGCCAATCTACATTGGCCTGCATTTGCGACCAAAATGCACCTGCATCCACACCAATTAAGGGAACTGCTACTAAGTAACCGCCCAGAATACCCACCATAGAAAAAAGTGTCGCCAAAATTGGCATCGCAATGACGCCAGCCCAAAAACGTGGTGCAATCACGCGTGCAATCGGGCTTACCGCCATCATTTCCATCGCGGATAATTGTTCTGTAGCTTTCATCAAGCCAATCTCAGCGGTAATCGCCGTGCCAGCGCGGCCTGCAAACAGTAATGCAGTAATCACTGGTCCCAATTCTCGCACCAATGCTAAGGCCACCAATACGCCAATCGCATCGGATGAGCCATACCTCTGCAAGGTGTTATATCCTTGCAACGCCAACACCATTCCGACAAAAAAAGCCGAAACGACAATTATGATGAGCGACATCACGCCAGTAAAATACACTTCACGAATAGTTAAGTGAAGCCTGCGGAAACTTTCACCTGACGAAATGAGCGTTAGCCAAAATAGCCGTGTAGCCGCACCCAGCCGCCAAATACGCGATGTAAAGCGATGGCCAATAGTACGGAAAATGCGAAGACGAGAGCGCACTATCATGCTACTCGCCTTTTATTTGCCTGATGCTTTTTAACTTCAACGCCCAACAAATCTTGCTTGTAATCACCTGCTGCATAATGAAATGGCACGGGGCCATCTTTATCGCCATGTACAAACTGATGCACAAAAGGCAAGGTTGATTTACTCAAGTCTTCAGGCGTTCCTTCTGCCGCCACCACACCGTTGGCGACAAAATAAACATAATCTGCGATTAAAAAGGTTTCTTTTACGTCATGCGAAACAATAATTGAAGTAGCGCCCAATGCGTCATTCAAGGTACGAATTAAGCTACAAACCACACCCATCGAAATTGGATCTAGCCCTGCAAAAGGCTCATCATACATAATTATGCTGGGGTCAAGCGCAATCGCGCGCGCCAAAGCCACACGCCGCGCCATGCCGCCAGAGAGTTCGGTCGGCATGAGCCGATGTGCGCCTCGCAAACCAACTGCTTGCAATTTCATTAGCACTAAATCGTGGATCATGCTCTCGGGTAGCTCGGTATGTTCACGCATGGGAAAAGCAACATTTTCAAACACCGATAAATCGGTAAATAGTGCACCATGTTGAAACATCATGCCCATTTTACGACGTAATTGGTAAACACCTTCACGACTTTGTTTGTGCATCACTTTACCATCCACGCGCACTTCACCCTTACTGGGCTTAAGCTGCCCGCCAATTAGGCGTAACAGCGTGGTTTTGCCGCTGCCGCTGCCGCCCATAATCGCCACTACCTTGCCACGCGGAAACACCATATTGATGCCCTGATGCAACATGCGGCCTTTGTAGCCAAACGAGAGATTGTCTATTTCGACGATATTTTGAGTCATTGTGTGATGCAATTAAATTTTGACTCATTTTAAATCAAATCGCACAACAAGCAATAGATATATAGAGATTGTATAAAACAAAAGGCCCGCTCAAGACGGGCTTTTTATTAAAACTTAAATGTTTTAGAAAGACATGCAAACCATATAAGGTGTAGAGTCGACTGGCGCAGCAACACCTGCATCAGCTGCACCTCCCTGTACTTGAATTCTTACAGAGCCAGTATTGCCCACGCCGTCGTCAAGTGTTGTGTCTAGCTGTTTAGCAAATTTACCAAGGATAGCGTCAGAACAAACCACATACGCCCCTGATATACCTCCCGCTGTAGGGAGCACTGTAGTACCTGTAAAGCCAGTTACGCTTTGAATTCCGATTAAACCACCATCTGCATTGCGAGGTTGATAAGTGTTACCAGCAGTAGCACAATCAACTAC
>JANYCB010000071.1 GCA_025360485.1 Methylotenera sp.
CCGTTGTTAAGTTTTGTGTTGCAACATGCTTCAGAACAAGTTGAAGCAGGTTTAAAAAGAAAAGTGGAATGTGAAGTAAACGCAGTCGCCTTGGGTGACAGTGCAAGACAAAACATTCAGCTAGGTTCGGCGATAAAAGCCAAAGGATTTTTGGCCAAACGCAGCGCAAAAAGCACACAGTTGGTATTACATATTGAAAAGTTAGAAGTAATTTAAAGAATTTAGGAGTTTCACCATGGCAAGAGAAATGTACAAACGCCGCCGCTACTGCCGTTTTTCGGCAGAAGGCATCAAAGAAGTGGATTACAAAGATGTGGATTTACTGAAAGATTTCATTTCAGAAAACGCAAAAATTATCCCAGCCCGTATGACTGGCACCAAAGCCAGATATCAACGCCAACTGACAACTGCGGTTAAACGCGCACGTTTCTTGGCATTGTTACCATACACAGACAAACATCCAGGCTAAGGAGAATAATATGCAAGTAATTTTATTAGAAAAAGTCGCAAACCTAGGTGTGTTGGGCGATATCGTTAAAGTAAAAGATGGCTTTGGTCGTAACTTTTTAATCCCACAAGGCAAAGCAAAACGCGCTACAGATGCTAACAAAGCTGAATTCGCTGCCCGCCGTGCTGAACTTGAAAAACAACAAGCGGATATTTTAACTGCCGCAACTGCGCGTGGTGCAAAATTGGCTGGTTATGTATTAACAGTGACACAAAAAGCCGGTGTAGATGGTCGTTTGTTTGGTTCTGTTACGAATCATGACATCTCTGAAGGCTTAACAGCTGCAGGTTTTGAAGTGGCTAAATCAGAAGTGCGCATGCCTGCTGGCCCATTAAAAACGATTGGTGATTTCCCACTTAGCGTAGCTTTACATCACGACATCGTCGTAGACATTACCGTGACAGTGGTTGGCGAAGCAGCTTAATTTTTCGCTATAGAAATAAATAAAAAAGGCTACTTCGGTAGCCTTTTTTATTGGGTATAATCTCAGCATGGCTGACGAACAACTAGAAACACTTAAACTCCCCCCACACTCCATCGAGGCCGAACAATCGGTGATTGGCGGCTTGCTACTCGAGAACGAGGCTTTAGATAAAATTGCTGATATTTTAAGCGCACAAGATTTTTATCAGCACGATCACAAAACCATATTTCAACACATTGGCAAGCTCATTGAGCATAATCGCCCAGCTGATATCGTCACGGTGGCTGAATCGCTCGAAAGCACGGCAGAGTTATCGCAAGTAGGCGGCATCGCCTATTTAGGTGCGCTGGCACAAAACACGCCCACCGCAGCCAATATTCGCCGTTATGCGGAAATCGTGCGTGAGCGCGCCATTATGCGCAAACTGGTTGTAGTGGGCTCGGGCATTGCCGATAGCGCCTACAACCCCAATGGACGCGATGCACAGCAGCTATTGGACGAGGCTGAGGCTAAGATATTTCAGATTGCCGAAGGTGGTCAGCGCAGCTCGACTGGCTTTCAAGAGATTAACAAGTTGCTGCCACAGGTGGCAGAGCGTATTGATATGCTGTTTTCACGCGATAACCCATCTGACGTTACTGGCATTCCCACGGGTTTTTCTGATTTAGATTCAATGACTTCTGGCTTCCAAGGTGGCGATTTAATCATCGTGGCAGGGCGGCCATCTATGGGTAAAACGGCGTTCTCGCTGAATATCGCCGAGAATGTCGCGCTCGATACTGGTTTGCCCGTGGCGGTTTTTTCCATGGAAATGGCCTCAACCCAGCTCGCCATGCGGATGATAGGCTCGGTAGGGCGCTTAGACCAACACCGCATGCGCACTGGGCGCTTGGAAGATGAAGATTGGGAAAAACTGACCACGGCTTTGGGAAGACTTAATGAAGCGCCTATTTTTATTGATGAAGGTGCGGGCTTAAGCAGCTTTGATGTGCGCGCAAGAGCGCGTAGACTGCATCGCCAAACGGGTAAACTTGGCTTAATCGTAGTGGATTATTTGCAATTAATGTCCGCCCCTGCAGGCAGGCAGGGCGAGAACCGTGCAACAGAAATTTCAGAAATTTCACGCTCACTCAAAGCATTGGCTAAAGAGCTGGATGTGCCTGTGGTCGCACTTTCGCAGCTTAATCGTTCGGTTGAAACGCGTCCTGATAAACGCCCTGTGATGAGCGATTTGCGTGAATCTGGCGCGATTGAGCAAGATGCTGATTTAATTTTATTTATCTATCGCGACGAAGTCTATAACCCGGATAGCATCGATAAAGGGACTGCAGAAATTATCATTGGCAAGCAACGTAACGGCCCGATTGGGCGCGTAAAACTCACGTTTATTGGCGAGCATACACGCTTTGAAAACTACGCCAATGCGGGCTACATGCCAGATAATTACTAATTAAAGCCATTAAATTAAATCCAGTATGGCAAAAGCTAAAACCATCTACAGTTGTACCGAATGCGGCGCCAGCGAGCCAAAATGGCAAGGCCAATGCCCAAGCTGCATGTCGTGGAATACTTTGGTGGAAAGCATCGAAGAAAGCAACACTTCAACTAATCGCTACGCCAATAAATTCGATGGTTTAACCCAAAGCAGCACCTTGCAAAAATTAAGTAGCATCAAGGCTGCAGATATTGAGAGAACGCCAACTGGTATTAGCGAGTTCGATCGCGTGCTGGGCGGGGGCTTAGTAGAAGGCGGTGTGGTGCTGATTGGCGGCGACCCAGGCATTGGTAAATCGACGCTGTTGTTGCAGGTTTTGTGTCATCTGGGTAAAAATTCACAGGCTATTTATGTGAGCGGTGAAGAATCGCCGCAGCAAATCGCCATGCGGGCAAAAAGATTAGGGTTGGATGCAAGTAATGTCGAGCTTCTCGCAGAAATCAACCTCGAGAAGATTTTGGCCACGCTGCAAACACATAAACCCAATATCGCGGTCATCGATTCCATCCAAACCGTGTATTCAGAGGCGCTACAGTCGGCGCCAGGTTCTGTCG
>JANYCB010000124.1 GCA_025360485.1 Methylotenera sp.
AACGCATGCAAGCACAGAAAAAACAAATGGAAGAAGCCACAGCTGGCACGGGGGTTGCAGTGACACAAACACCTGACAACCGCTTGAAACTAGATATTCCGAGTGATATTTCGTTTGACGTTGGTCGCGCAGATATTAAACCCAACTTTAGAGCGGTATTAGATACTTTTGCAAAGGGCTTAGTTGATAATCCTACCTCTACTGTTACGATTATTGGGCATACCGATAGCTCTGGCAGCGATGCAGTAAATAATCCGCTTTCGTTTAATCGCGCTGTTGCTGCGCGGGATTATCTGGCCACTAGAGGCGTACCGCTAACCCGTTTTGCCATTGATGGACGGGGTTCTCGCGAGCCAATAGCCGCTAATGATACGCTCGCGAACAAAGCCAAAAATCGCCGTGTGGAGATTTTTGTGGCTGAGCCCGCACCAGCTAAAGCGGCTCAACCAGCAACTTAAAATAAATTTGTAGAATTCAAAAAAATGGTCCGAACTGGGCCATTTTTTATTTGTTGTAGTTATAATTTACTTACCTGTACAGTTTCCTATTAGGAGCTAATTCATGAAAAATATTTTAATTGCCAACGCTAAAGGTAGATTGTCAATAAAACACCTGCGCTAGCACCCGCATGGATATTGCCTCGCAGGGCATGTAACTTATGCCGTATTTGATGGTCATAGTGATATTGAGTTATGATGTATCATTACGAAGCCGAATTTACTTGCCTTAGTTTGGAGGTAATACCAGAAATGAATACCTTGTCTTCTATCAAAGGTATTTTGTTTGATTTGGATGGTGTGCTTTATATTGGATCGCATGCCATTGAAGGTGCGATTGAAGCGGTAAAAAAGATTCAAAACAGCGGCATACTTTGCCGCTTTATCACTAATACCAGCACTCTGTCACTGTTATCACTGCAACAAAAAATCAACGCATTAGGTTTTTCGATTCCAGCCAATGAAATTATCAGCGCACCTCAAGCTACGTTACTTTACCTAAAAAATCAGCAAGATCCAGTTTGCCGTTTGTTATTGGCAGATGATGTAAAGCAAGACTTTAAAGCGTTCCGCCAATCAAATAGTGCTGCCAATTACATTGTGATTGGTGATATTGGCGATTCTTGGTCATACAGTTTGTTGAACGAGGTGTTCAATTGTCTTGCCAATGGTGCAAAGCTCATTGCCATCCATAAAAACCGCTTCTGGCAAACGGAACATGGTTTGCAGATGGATATTGGCGGATTTATCGATGCCTTGGAATATGCGAGCGGTGTCAAAGCCATGATTATCGGCAAACCTTCTGCAGCCTTCTTTCAGATTGCGCTAAAAGATATGGGGCTTAACGCTGACGAAGTCGCAATCATCGGGGATGACATTGATGCGGATATCGGCGGTGGGCAACAGGTTGGCTTTAAAGGAATTTTGGTGCAAACTGGCAAATACCGACAGAGTTATACAGATGCATCAGCAGTTAAACCAGATTTAATTATCGAGTCAGTTAAAGCGCTACCACAAGCGCTAGGCTGTGGTTAGGATTAGCTAATCTATCGCTTTAACGATGCTTTCAACTACGTGTTTTGCATCGCCAAACACCATCATGGTTTTATCTAAATAAAATAGCTCATTATCAAGCCCAGCATAGCCTGCAGCCATGCTGCGTTTATTCACAATAATAGTTTTGGCTTTGTAGACTTCTAAAATTGGCATGCCGTAAATGGCACTTCCGGGCTTTTTCGCCGCAGGGTTCACCACATCGTTCGCGCCAATTATAAACACGACGTCAGTCTGTCCAAATTCGTTATTCACGTCTTCCATCTCGACCACCTGTTCATATGGCACATCTGCCTCTGCCAATAGCACGTTCATATGCCCTGGCATCCGCCCCGCTACTGGGTGGATGGCATATTTAACATGCACCCCCTTCTCGATTAATATACTGGTCAACTCTTGCAAGGCATGCTGCGCGCGCGATACCGCCAAGCCATAACCTGGCACAATAATCACTGTATCTGCATTACTCATTAAAAACGCTACATCTTCAGGCGAGCCTGACTTCACGACTTTTTGTGACCCATCACCTGCGCCAGCGACATTGGTTTCAGCTCCAAAGCCACCAAGCATCACGGCAATAATCGAGCGATTCATAGCTTTACACATAATATAAGACAAAATCGCGCCTGATGAGCCTACACAAGCGCCAGCGATAATGAGCACTGAGTTATTCAAAGTAAAGCCAATGCCCGCCGCCGCCCAACCAGAGTAGCTATTAAGCATAGAAACCACCACGGGCATATCTGCCCCGCCGATTGGAATGATAAGCGTGACGCCCAACACCAGTGCCAGAGCGCACATGATTAAAAATGCAGTTTGATTGCTTTGCAGGTAAAACAAAATGCCGAAACCTAGCATGAGCAAAGCCAGCACGAGGTTGAGCAAATGTTGTCCTTTGAAAATAACCGGTTTTGAGCCGAACTTTCCTGAAAGCTTACCAAAAGCGACAACTGACGCAGTAAAAGTAATAGCGCCAATAAACGCGCCAATAAAAAGTTCGATACGCTGAACGTTTGTATGATTTTCTGCGGTATTAAACACTGCAGCGATAGCGATTAATACCGCCGACAAACCCACAAACGAGTGCATAAGCGCGACAAGCTCTGGCATTTTGGTCATCTGCACACGCTTGGCCGCCAGCGTACCCACAATTGCGCCTAAAACAATCGCGCCAGCAATAAGTGAAAAAATAAGACGATGGCCAACAAAGAAAGTGGTTGCTACTGCGATTGCCATCCCCACTATGCCCAGTGTGTTGCCCAAGCGCGCGCTGGTAGGCGAAGCCAAGCCTTTTAACGAGAATATAAACAATACTGCCGAGATTAAATACGCGGCGATTGTAAAGTTGGGATTTACGGTCATTAGTGTTTGGTCTCAATAACTTTAGGCTTTTTCTTTTTAAACATCTCCAGCATGCGTCGCGTGACCATAAAGCCGCCGAAAATATTAATCGAAGTTAAAAAAATCGCAATCGCCCCCAAAATACTGGTTAGATTAAGTGCCTCGTCATCGATATTCACCGTTTGCAACATTGCACCCACAATCACAATGCCCGAAATCGCGTTAGTCACAGACATTAAAGGCGTGTGCAAAGCTGGCGTGACCGTCCAAACGACGTGGTAGCCAACAAAAATTGCCAGTACAAAAATGGTCAAATTCTGCATCGTAATTAAATCGGTCATATGCGGCTCCCTACTTCTTCTCTATTGCTATTTTTTAGTTAATTGGCCATCTTTGCACATCAAACTGGCGGTGACTAATTCATCATCTGCGGGTATTTGAAAATTGCCTTCTTTAGAAATAAGCAACTTCAAAAATTCTAATATATTTCTAGCGTAAAAAGCAGAAGCATCCGCACTGACAAGGCTAGGCAAATTGGTATAACCCACAATGGTCACACCGTGTTTCACCACGACTTGATTGGCCTCGGTAAGCGGGCAATTGCCAGCGCCCGTGTTCCCCAATATCATGCTACCTGAACCGGCCGCCATATCGATGATAACGGAACCAGGCTTCATATTGGCTACCGTCTCAGCATGGATTAAAATCGGCGGTTCACGCCCAGGAATGAGCGCAGAAGAAATCACAATATCAGCCTCGCTTGCACGTTGCGCCACTAATGCCGCTTGACGCGCCATCCAAGCAGCGGGCATTGGGCGCGCATAGCCGCCTGTGCCAGCAGCGATTCCCTTTTCTTCTTCAGTTTCAAAAGGTACATCTAAAAACTTAGCGCCTAAAGATTCAATTTGTTCTTTCACCGCAGGGCGTACGTCAGAGGCCTCAACCACAGCGCCCAAGCGCCGCGCTGTCGCAATGGCTTGCAAGCCTGCTACACCTGCCCCGAGAATCAATACCCGTGCGGCTTTTACCGTACCAGCGGAAGTCATGAGCATAGGCATAAAACGTTGATAAAAATGGCTAGCAAGTAGTACCGCCTTGTAACCCGCCACATTGGCTTGCGATGACAGCACATCCATACTTTGCGCGCGTGAGTTTCTACGCAGCGCTTCGAGAGAGAAAGCGGTGAGGCCTTGATCGGTCATGGCTTTGAGTTGTGGTTGATTGAAGGGTTCTAGCAAGCCGATTAATACGGTGCCTGCCTGCATGACCTCAATTTCAGCAGGTTCTGGCGCGCGTACTTTTAAAATCAAATCGGCTTTATAGACTTCTTTTACAGTAACTATTTCCGCCCCTGCAGCTAGAAATGCAGCATCAGGAAGGCTTGCACCTTCACCCGCGCCTTTTTGCACCAACACTTGGCAACCCAAAGCAACCATCTTTTTAACGGTTTCTGGCGTTGCAGACACACGACTTTCCTGATTTTTAATTTCGCTAGGGATGCCTATTTTCATTTTTACACTTTATAGGTTTATGCTTCAACCGCAACTTGACAGGCTGCGCTACAAATTCCTACGAATGCCTTAGCATCAAGAGAGCAGCGCCCTACCAAGCCACCATCAATATCTGGCATGGCGAACAAAGCCTCCGCATTGGATGGATTTAAACTACCTCCATAGAGAATGCGCACATTTTTTGCAACATCCACATTACATCTAGCAACACGTTTCCGAATAAAATGATGTACTTCTTGCGCCTGCTCTGGGGTGGCAGGAACATCTGTACCCACCGCCCATAATGGCTCGTAAGCAAGTACTGCTTTGGATAGCAATTCAGCGCCAAAACGTCTGATAATTGAATCCAACTGACGTCCGACTACATATTCAGTCCAGTCTGATTCGCGATCTTCTTTCGATTCCCCCATACAGAATATTGGGACTAATCCAACCTTAAGGGCGGCATTAAACTTAGCGGCGGCGGTATCGTCAGTCTCGTGCAACTCCATACGACGTTCGGAGTGCCCAATAATAACGTAACTACAACCATAATCCACCAGCATATTGGGGGAAACTGCGCCCGTAAGCGCAGCGCTTTCGTTAGCGCAGAGATTCTGAGCGCCCCAAGCCACATTTGTGCCCTGCGCCAAAGATTGTACCTGGCCTAGATATGGATAAGGCACGCAAACGACACAATCCATATCGCGTAAATCGCGTGCTCCGCTTATCACACCTTCCAACAGCGTTTTATTCTTAGAGATGCTGCCGTTCATCTTCCAGTTGCCTACTATTAACTTACGTCTCATTTTCAACTCTATTTTCATCTAATCGTCACTGGTACAAACTCGCCTGCATAATCCAACAATTGTCTTAAAGAAATGAGTACCATTAGTTTTTTACCTGTTTCATTATTTTTTGCTATCTTCCATTAACCGTAGGACCCTTGGCGTGAAAATAAATTGCAATGCTAAGCCCATTTTCCCACCTGGCACGACGATAGTATTAGGTCGTGTAATCATTGATCCATGCAGCATGCTGAGCAGATATTGGAAATCTACGCCTTTTGGGTCGGCAAAACGAATGACTAAAATGCTTTCATCTGGGCTTGGAATATCTTTAGCAATAAAAGGATTAGAAGTATCTACTGTTGGCACACGCTGAAAGTTAATATGCGTACGCGAAAATTGTGGGCAAATGTGATGAATATAATCTGGCATTCTGTTCAGAATGGTATCAATCACAGCTTCAGATGAGTAACCACGCATTTTTTTATCGCGGTGCAGCTTTTGAATCCACTCCAAATTGATAATGGGTACCACGCCGACTAGCAAATCCACATGCTTTGCTACATCAGCATCCTCACCTACATAACCACCGTGTAAACCTTCGTAAAACAAAATATCCGATTGCGCGTCTTCCCAAGTTGTCATGGTGCCAGCTTTTTGGTTATATGGCCTTCCCTCATCGTCAGAATGGATATATTTTCTTGTTTTACAACGGCCTGTTTTACCAAAGGTTTCAAATGTTTTAGCTAAGTCGCCCAATATATTGGCTTCTGGGCCAAAATGGCTAAAATTGCCGCCGGGTATGTGATCATGTTGCTTTATCAACGCATCCATCTCAGCACGTTCGTATCGATGATATGAATCGCCTTCGATTACCGTTGCATGGATTTTTTCTCTATGAAATATGTGCTGAAAACTCTGTCTCACAGTGGTTGTTCCAGAACCAGATGAACCAGTAATCGCTATAATTGGAAATTTTTTTGACATAGTTCCACCCTCTTTGACACTTTATTTGTTATTGAATATTAAAGTTTCTTCTAAGTTTTTTTTGCTTCAATGCCACCTTCAAAAACACGCGAAGCGCGAATGTCCACCTCTGTAATTAATGATAAATCTGCCGCCGTTGTATCTTTTTTATGTGTGATTGCATCATTAAACAATCGATTCGCCTGCCTCAATCGAGCGCGATCTAAGGCGTTTCGTATTGAGCGCGCATTGGCAAAATGTGGCTGCAGTTTTCGTTTCTGAATGTAATCTTTCATTGCATCAAATGCAGGTTTGTCCAAATTATAATGCATTGAATCCGCCATTAATTTTGTAATTTCCAGTAACTCATTTTCATCATAATCAGGGAAATCAACATGGTGTGCAATACGTGACGACATGCCCGGATTCGATTTAAAAAATGTACCCATACGGTCTTGATAGCCTGCCAAAATTACCACCAAGTCATCGCGGTGGTTTTCCATGGTTTGCAATAAAATTTCAATGGATTCTTGCCCATAATCGCGCTCATTCTCTGGTTTGTAAAGGTAATACGCCTCATCAATAAACAACACGCCGCCCATGGCTTTTTTGATCACTTCTTTGGTTTTTGGCGCAGTATGACCAATGTATTGCCCCACCAAATCGTCCCGCGTCACACTCACCACATGATTCTGCCGAATATAGCCCAAGCGATGCAAAATCTCCGCCATTTTGAGCGCGACTGTGGTTTTCCCCGTGCCGGGGTTGCCAGTAAAACACATGTGCAAGCTAGGTTTAGCGGCCTCAATGCCCAATTGCAGTCTAGCCTTGGTAATCAGTAAATAAGCGGCAATCTCACGAATGCGCTGCTTCACTGGCACTAAACCGACCAAATCTTGATCAAGCTTATCCAATACCTCATTAATATGAGATTCTTCAAGTAGCGCCTGAATGTCGATTTTGTCGGTTTTAACAGTCATATTAATTAATAACGTTCGCCTTCAGGCTTGTCTGTGGCGTAAGAATGAATAGTATAGCGGATGTTGCGGCCATTAGTTTCCTGACGCACCAGACCAAAACCAGGTTCATTTTTAGGGCGATTGACGATATAACACATAGTCGGGCTTTCCACGCCGCGCACCGAGCTAAACGCCATCACTCGAATGTAGTAATTAGGGAAAGTCTTACGGCAATTATTGATTTCCATCAAAATTCCAGCAGGGTCTTTCAAGTCAAACATGGGCGCACCGAACATCTCCCAATAGGTATTGCGCGGATGTGGGTCATCGGTGTATTCCACCGAAAGCGCCCAGCCTTTGCCAAGCGCGTATTTGATTTGCGCGGTGATTTGCACATCAGTCAACGGAGGCAGAAAAGAGAACTGCCCTTGCGTTACTATTCCATTCGGGTTGGTCATCATGATTAATTCTCCTTAAATAGTTTAGAAGCTGGTCGTTGCGGTTGGCACAAAATCGGCCGTATCGGTAGATTCGTAGTTAAAGCTAATATCTTTCCACGTATCAATCGCCGCTCTAAGCGGACCGCACCATTTGGCGGCATCTTGCAGAATCTGCGGACCTTCGTTCCAAATGTCGCGGCCTTCGTTGCGCGCCAGCACCATCGCCTCCAGCGCCACACGGTTCGCCACGGCACCAGCTTGGATGCCTTGCGGATGGCCGATAGTACCACCACCAAATTGCAATACCACATCGTCACCCAAATACGTGAGCAACTGGTGCATCTGGCCAGCGTGAATACCACCAGAAGCCACTGGCATGCATTTATTAAGCGAAGCCCAGTCTTGTTCAAAAAATAAGCCATGTTCTAAGTTTTGCGGCGTATGGTCATCAAGTAGCGTGTCGTAGAAGCCTTTAATCATCGCAGGGTCACCTTCCAGCTTGCCCACCACTGTGCCTGCGTGAATATGATCCACGCCCGCCATACGCATCCATTTACAAATCACGCGGAAGTTCATGCCGTGATTCTTTTGGCGCGAATAAGTGGAATTGCCTGCGCGGTGCAAGTGCAGAATCATGTCGTTCTGCCTCGCCCATAGCGCCATGCTTTGTATCGCGGTGTACCCAATCACCAAGTCAATCATGATGATGACACTACCTAATTCTTTGGCGAATTCGGCACGGCGGTACATCTCTTCCATGGTACCAGCGGTCACGTTCAAATAATGACCTTTTACCTCGCCAGTTGCCGCCGATGCCTTGTTGACGGCATCCATACAATACAGAAAACGGTCGCGCCAATGCATAAAAGCCTGCGAGTTGATGTTCTCGTCATCCTTCATAAAGTCCAAGCCACCTTTAAGCCCTTCGTACACCACGCGGCCATAGTTACGGCCAGATAAGCCCAATTTTGGCTTCGTCGTCGCGCCTAATAATGGACGGCCGAATTTATCTAACCTTTCTCTTTCAACAATCACGCCTGTGGCAGGGCCTTGGAATGTTTTGAGATAAGCCACGGGAATGCGCATGTCTTCTAAGCGTAGCGCTTTTACAGCTTTCATGCCGAACACGTTACCGATGATTGATGCTGTTAAGTTGGCGATTGAACCACCTTCAAATAAATCTAATTCATAAGCAATGTAAGCAAAATACTGTGCTTCTGTCTTGGTACCCTCACCCGTGTTGGGAACCTGGTCAACACGGTAAGCTTTGGCGCGATAAAGCTCACAAGCAGTGAGTCTATCAGTCCATACGACCGTCCAAGTAGCGGTGGAAGATTCACCCGCTACTGCTGCTGCAACTTCTTCTGGGTCCGACCCTGGTTGCGGGGTGATACGGAACATAGCAAGCAAATCAGTATCTTTTGGTTGATAGTCAGGCTGCCAATAACCCATTTTTTTGTATGGTAAAACACCAGCTTTATAACGATCCTTACCTTCTTTCATAGTTTCATTATTACTGCTTAGTTGGCTCATAATATTGTTCACCCTTCCACTTTAATATTTAATGAAATATTCTTTGATACGTTACTGTATTAAAATTTAAAGTTAAGTTATATTAATATATTCTTTATGCAGACATAAGTTTTACTTATGTAAATTAAACTTGATGAAAAATCTCACCCTTCGCCAAATCAGAATTTTTTTAAGTGCCGCAAAACACATGAGCTTTTCACGTGCAGCGGAAGAGTTGCACATCTCTGCGCCAGCCATTTCCTTGCAAATCAAAGAGATGGAGGAAGATATTGGTGTAAGTTTATTCACACGAGAAAACAGAAAGGTTGCACTCACCTCCGCCGGAGAATATTTTTTGCTATATGCGAGGCGCGTTTCTAGCACGCTTAACGAAGCCAACAGTATGATGGAACGCTTTCGCGGCACGCAATTTAGGCATTTAAAAATTGGTGTGGTCAGTACAGCTAAGTACTTTTTGCCTAAAATGTTGGCAGAATTTAAAAATGATTTTCCCAATTTACAAATTAAAATTGAGGCAAGAAATCGCCAGCAATTGGTCGAATTGTTGCGTGAAGGCGAAATTGACATCGCCATTATGGGCTTGCCACCAAAAGAGATTGATACGCGTGTAGAGTCGTTTGCCAATCATCCGCACGTATTTATTGCTTGCCCGACTAATCCACTCGTAAATAAAACAAATATTCCACCAGATGCGCTAACTCAGTTCGAAATTATTTCTCGAGAGCCTGGTTCAGGTACTCGCTCGATTATGGAGAAATACTTCGCCGAACACGGTATTGCACCGATTGTGAGTATGGAAATGTCGAGTAATGAGACGATTAAACAAGCCGTAATGGCCAATTTAGGCATCTCATTTGTGTCTTTACACACTATAGGCAGCGAGCTTGCAAATAAGCAAATCGCCATTTTGGACATTCAAGATACGCCTATCATCCGTACTTGGCATGTGGTGGCACTTAATAAGCGCAACGCATCGCAGGCTGCGGAGGCTTTTAGGTATTTTATGCTGGAAAAAGGCGGTGAGATGCTAACGAGAATGTTTTCTGAAAATTTAGTATCTCAACAGAGCAGGTAAAACTGAGAACTGGATTACATCAATTTTAATCATTTAGGCATTACACAACTAGAATGACGGCTATCGACCCGAAGCAGACTATCATTAGTAGAAAAATGGATGTAATACTCTACTAATACATAAAATGTTAATAGAGTACTTGTAATGCCAAATAAGCAGAAAGTTGATTAGTGGTTGTTACATTTTCAAGCCCTTTACCCGCCGCAAATAAAATATTGTAGTCATGAATTAAACTGTAACTTCCACCAAGATTAAACCCTGTTGAATCTATTCCATCGACTGTGTTGGGGGACTCGTGAAAGACTTCCCCTCCCAACTGAAGATTGTGCGCGACTTTGTAAAGTATTGTTCCTCCAAGAAATAATGAATTCTTGTTACCATTTCCTGGATTGATCCGATAGCCCACCCCACCATAAATAGTCCACTTGTCGATGTTAGTCTGGAGCCATAGCGGCAAAAAACTCTGAACTTTACCTCGACTGGAATCAAGTTTAGTATCTCCAGATGGAAGTTGTAGCGTGGGGTAGGTTCCAACCATAAACGAAAAGTCCTCGTTCTGAATGTTCAGGAGTCTATATTTAATGCCAACTTCAGTATCATCAATCCCAAAGTGACTGTCTGTCATTGTTTTCTCATAGGAATAGCGTGGCTGAACATGGAGTTGCATATTAGGGGAAACTCCGTAATTAATGGTGATACTTGGAATAGCTGCAGAAGTCTCCCCCTGTCGCCACGATCTAGATATTGCGTAAGTGATTTCCCAACGTTGAAACTCTACAGGTTCAGGATCATCCGTAATGAAAGGAGACCCAGCCCAAGCCAAGTTAAAAGTCAATAAGGCAGAAATAGTTAATACAACAAGAAATATTAAGGTTCGCATAAAGAATTTCAATTTAGACTAAATGTCCCAGTGACTTTCATCACACTTATTTCAAAATATTTTACTGAATATAGCGTCTAATTAATGCCCAGCATTTTTTGCTACTCGTTGAGGAAAAAGGAGAATGCAACCAATAATGATTACTAGCAATGCCGCAGAAGCAGAGTAGCGACTTAGTGCAAGCCCACCTCTGTTTAGAGGCTTATC
>JANYCB010000125.1 GCA_025360485.1 Methylotenera sp.
GAAAATGGACGAGACGGCATCGCTATTTAAAGTGATTGAATTCATCTTAAATATATCCAGCTTAAGTGAAGAAAACTACCTTCGCGTGATTAACGCAAGCGGTATTACGGTTTCAGAAAATAACTACCTCGAAGAATGGAAGACATTACTGAGTGATGCGCTTTCAAATAAAAGAATCAAACTCGAACACTATCCAGTTATTAACACTGAAGGCGCGCTAATTCATAATGAAAGCCCAGTAAGACTTCAATTAGAACTTGATGGAAAATGGCTTTGCGCGGGTGAATTTATTAACTGGGCGACACAACTTAATCTCATTAAAACTATTGATGAACTGGTATTAGAGACTGCTGTCGTATTGCTGGAGCAAGGCGCAAACCCTTTATGCTTGAATGTATCTGCAAGTGCAATGTGTGACACAAAATATATTCAAAAAGCAATTAAACTGATCAAACAGCATTTGCAACATCCTAATTTGCTTAGTTTTGAAGTGTCTGAAATCGCTGTTTTTGATCATATAAAAGAATTCAAACATTTCTGCAGCAAGCTTAAAACAGCGGGTTGTCATGTGGGTGTTGAACACGTTGGCTTACGTATTTCTCGCCTAGGTGAACTGCACGATATCGGCTTAGATTATATTAAATTTGATGCTTCGATTGTGCGTGGAATCAACACGAATGAGACCAACAAAACGCTGCTAAGAGGCTTATGTATGGTGGCGCATTCTATTGGTGTGCAGGCTATTGCAGAAGGTGTTAACAATAACGATGAAATCGAGTCATTGAAAGAAATTGGTATTGACGGACTAACTGGCCCTGGCGTTAAATTTACAAACGCCAATTAAATCAATTAGTGCCGATAATTACTATTAAGCATCAGTGCTAATTGCAGCCTATCTTTAGCCTTTAAGCATTCAAAAGTAGCAGCAAGATGCGCTTTTACCGTACGCTCTGATATGTTTAGAATGCGTGCTATTTCTTTGTTGCTTAAACCCTTGGCTGCCTCTACCGCCACCTCTTTTTGACGCTTTGTGAGTTGAGATAGTAACGCCTCTACTTGCTTTGGCTGATTGCCTACCAGCCTTGCAGAAACTTCAATCAGGCGCTTTAACAGCTCGTTACCAAGCCATAAACCACCATGGCTGATAACTGTTTTAATTTCTTTTAAAACCTCTGGCGCAGAATAAGCATGGCAATAGCCAACCACCCCTAAACTTAACGCATGCAGCGCTTCAGCTTGAACGGGCGCATTGGCCAAGACAACGATTTTAGAATTTTTATAACTGTTTTGGATAAGCGCAATTGTGCCAGTCAACCACTGTTGCCTATCTGCGTTCATATGTAGCCAAAATACTATCGCTTCATCTTTTTGCAGCTTGGTAGGTTTTTTTACATTTGCAGTTATTTTTGCTTTAGGAAAAGCCTCAACCCAGCTGATTAAGCCCGCACTTAGTGGTGATATGAAAATATCTTGCATCAGCTTTTTCTTACCATCTATCTTTCGCTAAAGGCGTAAGATTTAGCTTTAAGTACTGGTTTCAACAAATAAGAAAGTATGGTTTTTTTACCTGTCAAAATATCTACTTGCGCTACCATGCCAGGAATAATTGGCAAACCCTTGCCTAAACTATTTTGCAACGTGCGCACCCGCACCAAATAATAGGCATTACCCTTTTCATCCACGGTTGAATTGGGTGCAATACTTTCCACCACAGCGTCTAAAGTGCCATAAATGGTGTAATCATAAGCACTTAATTTAACGACCGCAGGTTGATTGGGGCGTAAAAAGGCAATATCTCTAATTTGTACTTTAGTCTCTAACACTAACACTTCATCGGTCGGCACCAGCTCTAAAACCTCTTTACCTGGTTGTATCACTCCACCAATAGTATTAAAAAACAAGCGGCTAACTTTACCGTTTACAGGTGATTTTAGTGTGGCTTGATTCACCTTGTCAGTAAGTGCAACGCTTGTTTCAGTCAAGCTGCTTAATTTTGCACTGGTATCATTTAAATCCACACGTACTTTACTGCGGAAAGTTTGCTCTGATTCTGTGATTTTACGCCTTGCTTCGCTGATCGAAGATTGAATGCGACTGATTTGCGCTTTAGATTGATCTATTTCGCCGCGCACTCTTGTTGCCTCGCGCTCCAGTTTTAAAATATCAATATCTGAAACCGCACCACTCGCCAAAAGCGGCTTGTTGGCTGCAAGTTCTTTATTCACTGAATCATAAGATTTCTCAGAGAACTCCTTTTTAGACTGCACCTCAACCAGCTCTTTTTCACGCTGGTCCATTTGGTCTCGCGCAATACTCACAACAGAGTCTAGTTCATCACGACTAGATCTATATAAAGCGAGCTCTTGATCGTATACCATTGGACTTTCTTTTTTAACTTCTGGTGGCGGATTAAAAGGTCCACCTTCTGCCAGCGCTTTTAAACGAGCTTGTTTAGCCAAAAGCGCTAAATATTGTCCTTGATTTTCACGTAAGGATGATACGGCGCGTGTTCCGTCGATTTTAACTAAGGGCGTTCCAACTTTAACAATCTCGCCCTCTTTCACTAAAATTTCAGACACGATACCACCATCCAGCGATTGAATTATTTGCACTTGTCGTGAGGGAATCACCTTGCCCTCGCCTCGTGTGACTTCATCGACTTTAGCAAAATAGGCCCAAAGCAAGGCAACCACTAATATAGCCAAAATACAATACAGAAGTTTTATTGCCTTAAGTGGCGCTTGCTCTGAAATGGCTAAATCAGCTTCCTCATACCAAGCCAAATTATCGCGCGTCTCAGTAGGAACGGCTCTATCCACCATGTAATAAATCGGTTTTGTTAGCCATGACTGACCTTTAAGAAAGTTATTAAAGGCGCCTATCTTTTTGAATAAACCTTCACTCATATTGTTTTCCAGTTACAGCGCTTTGGCAATTTTGCCAGTGCGCAACGCTTCTACCACTTGATCTTTAGGTCCGTCAGCCACCACTCTGCCAGAATCGACTACGATAATTCGGTTGGCCAAATCAAATAGTGTAGAGCGATGCGTGATGAGCACCACTGTCTTTCCAGTTGATGCTTCTATCAAGCGATTTTTTACAGCCTCTTCGGTAGAATGATCCATTGCACTGGTAGGTTCATCCAACAAAATAATGTTGGGTTTAGTAATCAGCGCGCGCGCTATGCCAACGCCTTGTTTTTGCCCTCCAGAAAGCGTTTCGCCTCGCTCCCCCACCAGCAAATCAAAACCTGTGGGGTGTGAATTAATATATTCATCAATGCCACCGGCATGCGCCGCAGCAAGCACCGTCAAATCATCAGCATGTGGTGAACCAATGGTCAAATTCTCGCGCATCGTGCCATAAAACAAATGTGTATCTTGCTGCACATAACCCACACAGCGCCGTAGCTCGGCCGGGTCGATTTGACGCGCATCGATACCATCAATCAAAATCGCGCCATCCGTTGGTTGGTAAAGTCCGAGTATCAGTTTGTGTATAGTGGTTTTACCTGAGCCCATTCGCCCTAATAAAGCCACGTGCTCACCCGCCTTAATTTTAAACGAAATTTTAGTTAAAGCTTGCTCTTCCGAACCGGGATAATTAAAGCTCACCTCACGAAACTCAATATCACCTTTAAAAGTGGGGCGCGATAAAAAAGTTGAATCAAGCGGCCGCTCCACCGGTTTTTCCATGATACCGTTGAGCGATTGAAGCGAGGTAGAAGCGGTATGGTACTGCGTTAGCAGACCCGCCATTTGCGATATAGGCGCCAAGGCGCGCGAAGCCAACATGGTAGAGGCAATCAAGCCCCCCATGGTCAGGTCACCACTGGTCACCAAATACACACCCAACAATACCAATGAGACCGTAATGATTTGCTGAATCGCGTTAGAGCCATTGTTAATGGATTGTGAAAGTAGTTTTAATTTGCTGCCTACTTCGGTGAGATAACTGGCACTATGCTCCCATTTGCGCTGCATGTTGCCTTCTATGCCAAGCGCTTTTACAGTTTCCAATCCAACCAAACTTTCTATCAATGTGGCGTTGCGCAAGGCGCTGGCGCGATACATGGTTTCAGAAAGTTCATGCATTTTGGTTTGCACGCTGAATGCGTAGATCAACATGATTATGCCACCAACAATCACCGGTACAACCATAGGCAATGAAATCCACGCCATCACAGCAATAAAAATCAGTCCGAACGGCAGATCTATCAGTGTGGTTACGGTAGCCGAGGTAATAAAATCACGCACACTTTCAAACGAACGTAAATTACTGGCAAGTGAGCCCACAGAATTCGAACGCAATTCCATACGCGTTCCCAACACTTGCTCCATAATGCGCGAACTCAGTTTAATATCAATACGTGTACTAGCCCAATCGAGAAAGTACCCGCGCATGGTACGCAAAATCAAATCGCCAATCACAATAATTGAAACACCTAACGCCAGCACCCACAACGTTTCTATGGAACGATTTGGCACTACGCGATCGTACACATTCATGGTAAACATAGGCATGGCAAGTGCAAAAATATTCACTACAAACGCCGCTACCATCACATCGCGATAGATATGCTTATTTTCCGCCAAAGTACCCCAAAACCAATGTTTTAAGCGTACCTTACCCACCGAGGGTGCACGTTTATCAAATACATATTTAGGCTTAGTCACAATCATGTAACCCGCATATTGCGCCGCAATTTCATCTAGAGGTACAGCCACTTCAGCGTCACCTAATTCAGGATAAATGATACTCGCGATTTTGGACTTAACATCAACTGCAGTTAACGTACAGGCTTCATCATTTTTTAATAACAAAGTAACAGGCAAATACTCTGTTCGAATTTGATTGAGTGGTTTTTTGAGTGTGGTAACAGTAAGATTTGCCCGCTCAGCCGCACGTTTAAACAATGCTGGTGTAATTTTTCCGTTGCGCAAAGGCAAGCCGGAGGTTAACGCATCTTTAGTGGTTGCCACTTGATGTGTACGACAAGCGAGCAACAAGCATCCCAATAATGAATCATTCACATTAGGTTGATTTTGAGTGAGTTGTGCTAATTCAGCATTCTCCTGCTC
>JANYCB010000050.1 GCA_025360485.1 Methylotenera sp.
TCCCTGGCCCGCTCGCGGGCATGGAGGCGGGTTTGCAGCATATTCAACATACAAAAAGTGAGTACCTACTCACGCTGCCGTGCGATAGCCCGCTAGTGCCGCATAATTTAGCCGCGCGGTTGTTCGCTGGTCTGAAACAAGCCGATGCCGCCATCGCCGTTGCGGCTAGCGATGGTGTGGCACACCCCGTGTTTTGCTTGATGAAAAAATCTGTGCTACCCAGCCTGCAAGCCTTTCTGGATGCGGGTGAGCGCAAAGTGAGCATTTGGCAAAAAAGCCAAAACTATATCGAGGTAGATTTTAGCGATTGCAGTGAGGCGTTTACCAACCTGAATACATTTGAAGATTTGAAAGCGTTAGAATTAAAGTTATGACCAAGCCCACATTAAACCAAATCGCCGCCGACCCAAGCTGCATGGACGATTATGACCCGAATGCCATGTCAGTCGCGCAGGCGCGACAATTTATTAAACAGTTTTTAAGCCCAGTAATTGAAACAGAAACTTTACCTGTGATGCAAAGTTTAGGGCGTGTTTTAGCTACAGATATTGTGTCACCCAGCAATGTGCCGAACCATAACAATAGCGCCATGGATGGTTTTGCGTTTAAATATAGCGACCATATAAAAACACTTAAAGTCATCGGCACCGCCTTTGCTGGCAAGGCTTTTGCAGGAAATGTTGGTGCAGGCGAATGCGTCAAGATTATGACCGGCGCTGTAATACCAAAAGGTGCAGATACGGTGGTGATGCAAGAACGAATCGCGATAAAAAGTGACCGTATTACCTTGCTAGAAGACCCAAAACTTGGTGCGAACGTACGCCTGGCGGGTGAAGATTTGAAACTTGGTCAAACTGTGTTAGCCAAAGGCCATATCATGCACCCAGCCGGTTTGGGCTTGATCGCATCGCTCGGCATTGGCGAAGTAAGTGTTTATCGCCCATTAAAAGTGGCATTTTTTAGCACTGGCGATGAACTTATAAGCGTAGGCAAGCCGCTTGAGACAGGACAAATTTACGATAGCAACCGCTACACACTTTTTGGCATGCTAACTAGGCTGGGAGCGGCTATTAGCGATTTAGGCGTAGTGCCGGATAAGCCTGATTTACTCGAAGTAACGTTATTAAAAGCCGCGAGCGAAAATGATGTGGTGATTACCAGTGGCGGCGTTTCGGTAGGTGAGGCAGATTTTATGAAAGCCTTGCTCGCTAAGCATGGCCAAGTGCTGTTTTGGAAAATTAACATGAAACCTGGCCGACCGCTGGCTTATGGCAAAGTAGGCGCTTCTCATTACTTCGGACTACCTGGCAACCCAGTTTCTGCCATGGTGACGTTTTACCAGTTTGTGCGTGAAGCTTTATTAACCTTGCAAGGCACAACACCAAAACCTTTGCCGATATTTAAGGTCGAATGCACAGAAGCCATTAAAAAAGCAACTGGCCGCATGGAATTTCAACGTGGCGTTTTGTTTGACGATGTTGGCGTTTGGAAAGTAAAACCTATGCCGAATCAAGGCTCTGGCGTGCTTAGCAGCATGAGTGCGGCCAACTGCTTTATTGTATTGGACGAAACGGTGGGTAATTGCACTGCGGGCGAAATGGTCAACGTACAAATTTTAGAAGGTATTATTTAATCGTATTAATAACAGCAAGCCAAGTTGTTAAGTAGGGAAAAACTCCCTATTAAGCCTACTCAAGCTATAGTACAATCAATGGTTTAGCCTACATTTTACCGTTTTATTAAAATCAATTTGGACATCTCGATTAAAAATTCCAGCATTAATGAAAGCACGCTTATTTGGGCGATTGTTTGCTCTATTTTGCTGCATTTATTTTTTATCGCAGTTGTGCCCAATTTTAAATTCGATGCTATTAAGAAAATACCTGAACAGCTCACTGTAGAAATAATGCAACCAAAAAAGCCTGAGCCAGTAGTAGTGCCAGAACCACCCAAGCCTGCTGAGCCAACAAAACCCCAGCCCGAACAAATCAAGCCTTTGCCAAAAACGACGCCTAAACTAGAGCCTAAACCTGTTGAAACAAAACCAGAGTCCATGCAGTCTGCACCTCCGCCACCACCGCCTGCTGTGATTACAGCGGCGCCAAAAGTAGACGCGCCACCTGCCATCACTGTGCCAACACCTCCGCCAGAACCACCAAAAAAAATAGAGCCGAGCGAAGACGATATTAGTGCAGCCTTGGGCCAATATAGCGGCACCTTAGGGCACGCTATTGCCAAGCACAAGCAATACCCAAAAATCGCACAAATGCGCGGCTGGCAAGGCGATTGCCTGCTTGACTTAAAAATAGACGCTAACGGCAATGTGTTATCTGCCAGCGTAAAGGAAAGCAGCGGCTTTGAGATGCTCGATAAGCAAGCCTTAGAAATGGTGCGTAAGGCTTCACCTTTTCCCACACCGCCAGACGCATTGCGTGGTCGCAGTTTTAATATTACGGTACCTGTTTCGTTCAAACTCGAATAATCCGCCAGAATCAACTAATTCCTCACAAATGACGCAAGCGTTTTCAATCAAATTCAACTAAAGCGATTTTCGCTTGTCACACAAGCTAGCTAAAATGCAATTAAATTTAGCTACTTATTAAATTTAAGCTTGCCTAAATGCTAATTTTTTACAACAATGTAAGTAATCTCTATGACAACGACTATGCTGAATCAAACCGTTACCGATTTCGAATTACCCGCCACCACTGGCACCACCTTTAAGTTATCCAATTATCAGGGTAAAACCTTGATCATTTATTTTTACCCTAAAGACAATACTCCTGGCTGTACTACGCAGGGCATGCAGTTTCGTGATAGTTATGCGGAATTCCAAGCCGCGAACGCCGAGATTGTTGGCGTTTCGCGCGACAACTTAAAATCACACGAAAATTTTAAAGCGAAATTTAGCTTTCCATTTGAATTGTTAGCCGATACTGAAGAACTTGCCTGCGGTATTTTTGGTGTGATGAAAATGAAAAATATGTACGGAAAGCAAGTGCGTGGCGTTGAACGTAGCACCTTCGTGATTGATAAAAGTGGCATTCTAGTGCACGAATGGCGAGGTGTTAAGGTAGATGGACACGCACAAGAAGTATTAAATTTTATTAAAACTCTATAACTTTCAAATTAACTATGGCAAAAAAAACCGCAACCAATACCAAATTATTTGTACTTGATACCAATGTATTAATGCACGACCCTTCTAGCCTTTTCCGCTTTGAAGAACACGATATTTACCTACCGATGGTAACGCTGGAAGAGCTTGATAACAACAAAAAAGGCTTAACTGAAGTTGCCCGCAACGCGCGCCAAGCCAGTCGCTATTTAGAGGAAATTGTCGGTACCGATCTCACGAACTTAGAGCTTGGCTGTCCTTTGGCGATTAACGGCAATAAGCATTTAGCTGGCCGTTTATTTTTACAAACTTCGGAAGTCAATATCGAACTGCCAGGTCTAGCAGGCAGCAAAGCAGATAACCAAATTATTAGCGTCGTGCTGGCACAGCAAAAACATCAGCCAAATCGCCAAGTGATTTTGGTCAGTAAAGACATCAATATCCGCATTAAAGCCCGTGCTATGGGCGTGATGGCGCAAGATTATTTTAACGATAAAGTGTTAGAAGACACCGACCTGCTCTACACCGGCATGAAAGAATTGCCGCAAGATTTTTGGGACAAACACAGTAAAGCCATGGAATCGTGGCAAGAAGCGGGACGCATGTTCTACCGCATTACTGGCCCGCTGGTAAAAACTTTTTTAATTAACGAGTTTGTATTTTACGAGTTTGATAAGCCGTTCCATGCCATTGTCAAAAGTATCGCCGACAACACCGCAGTGCTAGAAATTGTGCAAGACCACGCCAACCCCAAGCACAATGTGTGGGGCATTACAGCACGTAATCGCGAACAAAACTACGCACTTAATCTGCTGATGGATCCTGATATTGACTTTGTAACGCTGCTTGGCCAAGCAGGCACTGGCAAAACGCTGCTCACGCTTGCCGCTGCACTGACGCAAACTTTAGACAAGAAAATCTATAGTGAGATTATCATGACGCGCGTTACTGTTCCTGTTGGTGAAGATATTGGCTTTCTGCCAGGTACGGAAGAAGAAAAAATGGCACCGTGGATGGGCGCATTGGAAGATAATTTAGATGTGCTGAATAAAACAGATGAAGACGCAGGCGAGTGGGGACGTGCTGCCACACAAGATTTAATTCGAACTCGCATCAAGGTGAAATCACTTAACTTTATGCGCGGACGCACTTTTTTGCACAAATTTTTAATCATTGATGAAGCGCAAAACTTAACGCCAAAACAAATGAAAACGCTGATTACCCGAGCCGGGCCTGGCACTAAAGTAGTGTGTTTAGGCAATATTGCGCAAATCGATACGCCCTACCTCACGGAAGGTAGCTCTGGCCTAACTTACGTGGTAGACCGCTTTAAGGGCTGGGCGCATAATGGCCATATCACCTTAGTGCGTGGCGAGCGTTCACGCTTGGCCGATTTTGCAGCGGAAGCGCTTTAGCCATTGACCTTAAAAAATGATAGAGTTGAATTGTAAAATGAATGGTTAAAGGCTTTTACACACTTCTAATCGCACAATTTTTTTCGGCCATTGCTGATAACGCCTTACTGTTTGCCTGTATTGCCTTACTTTCTAAGTTAAACGCCCCGCAGTGGCATGAGCCATTATTACGTGAATTTTTTGTATTTGCGTATATCGTGCTTGCACCATTTGTTGGTCCATTTGCAGATGCTTTGCCAAAAGGTAAAGTGATGTTTATCAGCAACGGTATTAAGTTTATGGGTTGTGCATTAGCCTTAATGGGTTTGCCGCCACTCTATGTGTATGGCATTGTTGGTGTCGGCGCTGCGGCCTATTCCCCTGCAAAATATGGCATTCTGACCGAATTATTGCCTTCTCACCAGTTGATTAAAGCTAACGCTTGGATGGAGGGCACAACTGTTACCGCCATTATTTTAGGTCCAGTTTTTGGTTCAGCGATATCTGCCAAAGACCCCTATTTCGGCATCGCTATCATCACTGGCTTATACTTATTGGCTGCAATATTCAACTATTACATTCCTAAAGTACCGATTGATCACAAAATTGCGCAGCGTGGAATTGTGTATCTCATGCGCGACTTTTGGCATGCATTCACTACCTTGTGGCGAGATCCGCAAGGCCGCGTATCTCTAGCGGTCACCACCTTATTTTGGGGCGCAGGCGCTACATTGCAATTTGTGGTGCTACGCTGGGCTTCACTAAAGTTGGGCATGAACGAACAAGACGCCACTAAGTTGATTGCAATATTGGCGGTTGGCATTGCGATCGGTTCAATCGGTGCATCGCTATTCGTCAAGCTAGAAGATGCCGTTAAAGTGCTGCCAGCAGGCATATTAATGGGTATTTTAGTCATCGGCATGATCTTTGTAGATTCACGCGAAATTGCTGCCGTAGTATTATTTTGCATCGGCGTATTAGCGGGCTATTTTTTAGTGCCCCTGAACTCACTTTTACAACATCGCGGACACGAATTATTAGGTGCTGGTCACTCGATCGCCGTGCAAAACTTTAATGAAAATATTGGTATATTAGTACTACTGGGTATTTATACTCGAATGGTGCATCAAGACTTGCCAATCAACACTATCATTATTATATTTGGTGCCTTTGTCAGTATATGTATGGCAATTATTTATAATCTTTATCGTAACGAGACTAAGCAGATCTCTCAATAAAAAAAGCCGCAATTGTGGCTTTTTTTATTTTTTAATGTAGAAGGCCTACTAATGCAGTTTTATCTGCGCTTCGCTGCGTCTTGTAATCATCCTAGCAAAAGTTTGCAAGACCACTTCTAACACGCCATGCAGGGTCATTAAATGCATTTTATACAAAGATTGATACATGAGTCGCGCAAACATGCCCTCAATATACATACTGCCACCAGAAAGCGTGCCCATTAAGCTACCCACGGTAGAGTAGCGACCAAGATTTACCAAAGAGCCATAGTCTCGATAATGATAATTGGGTAAAATTGGATTGTTGGCAATACGTTTTTTCATGGTCTTAAACAACAATGATGCTTGCTGATGTGCTGCTTGCGCACGCGGAGGCACGTTGCCATCATGCCCTATCCATGGACATGCTGCGCAATCACCAAATGCAAAAATATTTTTATCCAATGTTGTTTCTAGCGTCTGCTTAACCACCAACTGGTTAATGCGATTGGTTTCCAAACCATCCAATTGGTTCAAAAAGTCTGGCGCCTTAATCCCAGCAGCCCACACAACAAGCGCCGAAGGAATAAAGCGGTCGCTATGAGTAGTGACGCCTTTTTCAGAAACTTCAGTCACTCGTTCACCAGTAAACACCTGCACTAGCAATTTTTTAAGCTCTAATTCAACCGCCATAGAAAGCTTGGGTGGAAGGGCTGGTAATAGACGTTCGCTGGCTTCAATAATCGATATTTTTACATCACGATCCGCGTCAATTTTATCTAAACCATAAGCGGCCAATTCACGTGTAGTGTTATGCAGTTCGGCTGCCAACTCTACACCTGTAGCACCTGCCCCAACAATGACAACTTCTAACTGACCTGGCTGTATCGGCGTTGTTTGTGTTTGCGCGCGTACTAGGGCGTTGTGCAAGCGACGGTGAAATCTTTCCGCTTGAGCCTGTGTATCCAACGCAATGGTATGCTCAAGCGCACCTTTAATGCCAAAATCATTGGTAGTGCTGCCGATTGCAATCACCAAAGTATCATACTTAAATGTGCGGCGTGGAATTACTTCAGCACCATCTTCATCAAAATGCGGCGCAATAGTGACCTCTTTTGCGGCGCGATTTAGGCCATCCATCCGGCCTAATCTAAACCGAAAGTGGTGCCAATGTGCCTGTGCCATGTATTCTAGTTCGTGCTTATCTGGATTCATGCTGCCCGCTGCAATTTCGTGCAGCAACGGCTTCCACACATGCGTTCTAGTGTTATCTATCAGTGTGATTTCAGCTTTCTTATTCTTTCCTAAGCTGTCACCTAAGCGTGTTGCAAGCTCTAATCCACCCGCCCCGCCACCAACGATAACAATGTGGTGCAAACTATTTTCTGAAGTATTTTTCAAGTTATCCTTAATTTTATCGCTAAAATAAAAACGCGCCTGCCAAGCCAGCAAGCGCGCATTTGAGTTGAAAACTATTATTCGTTCCCTGTTATGTCGCCATGGGTGCGAATCCAAGCAATCACCTTCAATGTCTCATCAGGTGTAATGCCGTTACTTGGGTCTGTAGGATCCATGAGACCCTTGCCTTTCGCACCCATACCGCCGTTAGTGCCGTGCCATATCGTTTCGAACATGCCTTTATTGGTGGCATTTTTAGGGTATTTGAAAGTTGGGCCAACCAAGCCAGGACCTACTTGACCTTTGGCCTCAGGGCCATGACATTGAGTGCATGAATACATACCAAAAATTTTATGTCCTTGTGCTACTGCTTCTTCATTTCCAATATAGGGGTTTTTACCAGTGGCTAAAAATTCTTTTGCTGCAGGAGTGTCAAATAATGCTACATCAATGACTAAAGGTTTGCTTTCTTGTGTATCAACAAAACCAACTGCTTTGCCTGCACTAGCTGCTGCCGGTGCAGCATCGGGATTAGTACTTGCTGCGTTGCTACCCGTATCAGTTTTATTACATGCCACTAAAGCAGATAACATTAAAGCTAAAATAACGCTCAATTTAAAAGTTACACACAATCTAGTTAGCTTCAATTAAATCTCCCCGAATTATTTCTATCATTATCTTAACAAAAAAACGACCACTATAATTATACAGGAGCCGTTTCTAATTATTACCAATTTAGATAATCTACATCTAATTATCGTGTAGTGAATTACTGTGGTTTTTCATCTAACCATGGAGTGGCACCGCCACCTACATACTGAGTACGTAACCAAGCAGTAATTTTCAAGATAGTATCTGTATCCAAGCCATCGCCTGTATGGCCAGGAAGTTGCTCATGCCAGGTAAGCATGCTACCGCGAGCAGTTGCGCCTTTACCATTAGTGCCGCCTGCAACCGTTTCAAACATACCTTTATCTGTATTGTGTTTTGGATATTCCCATTGCGCATCAATAATGCTTGGACCCATTAAGCCATTTGCATTCCCACCGTGGCAGCCGCTACAACCTTGAAAGTTAAATTGCTTATGACCTGCTTTCGCAGCTTCAGCATCTTTTGCATATAACTTTGTGTAAGGGTTAACACAGGTTGCTAAAAACTGTTTTGCTTCTGGCGTGTCTTTATCTGTTACTTTAATAACTAAAGGGCTGCCATCTTTAGTAGAAACTAAATTGCACGTACCTGCTGGCGCGGCCGATGCTGTTGCTGGCGCAGCTGAATCTGCTGCGCCCGACGCATCTTTTTTACTGCATGATATCAATGCAAATAGCACCAAAACTAATGTAATACTTAATTTAAGCTGGTTCAATTCAAACTCCTGAATAATATTAATGAAAAAATGGCCACTGTAATTATACAGTGGCCGTTTAAATTTGTTACATTTTAGCTATATCACTTCAGTTTATCACGATGTTATTTTAACCATGCTTTTTCGTCATCGCCTCTGTATTGCGTGCGGATGTAAGCAATCGCCTTCAGAATATCATCTGTCACTAAGCCGTCACCGGTATGACCTTCT
The DNA here is from genome assembly GCA_025360485.1 of Methylotenera sp. Lineage (GTDB taxonomy): Bacteria > Pseudomonadota > Gammaproteobacteria > Burkholderiales > Methylophilaceae > Methylotenera_A. Next base: position 8,704 of record JANYCB010000050.1, read on the forward strand.
AGCTGATTGTGCCAGATAAACATGCTACCGCCAGAAACGCCGGGGGTACCACCGGAAATAGTCTCGAACATGCCCTTATCGGTACCATCTTTTTCATAAACCCATTTCGTATCGAAAGCACCAGTACCACCGTTTTTAATTAGTGAAGGTGCCATCAAGCCGCCCAAATTACCACCATGACAGCCAGTGCATCCATTATAGCCTAATACCTTTTTGCCTTTTTTTGCAGCTTCAGCATCAGCTGCAAATAATTTGGTATATGGGTTTTTGCAAGTTGCCAAAAACTCTTTAGCTTCAGGTGTATCTGTATCAACCACTTTAATCTTTAAAGGACTATTATCTTTTGTATAAACTAGTTCACAAGCTGCATTTGCTTGAAATGAAAGTGTGAGACCTGCTATTGTCAACATAGAAACAAATAAAGTTGACTTAAGTGCTTTATTGCCAAACATGTTTTCCCCTAATCTTTTTTATACAATATGAGCAACGTCTTACATGCCAGTGCATCTCGTACGTTTGCTAATTTAACGAACATCTTTCTACTTGGTTGACATCAATTTGTCACAAAATAAAAAACGACATTCTACTCGGATTTAAGCACGATTGCACCATATGACAGCTCTTATTTCTCTTGAGAAATCTTCTCTGCACTATCCTCTTCCACTACAGGCACATGCGGAATACCATAGTCATCTAAAATTTGATTAATTTTGTCTTTGTTACGTTCTAAAGCCCCGTCGATCATGGCTATACGTTCTTTGTCTTTTTTGCGCACACCTACAGATATGTTCCAATACTCCTTACCTTTTGCCTTGGCAACAGGATTGGCATTTTCGTAGGGAGGTATCAATTTCACCACCATTGGCACTTTTGAGATTTTTGCAAAATAGCCACCGATAGGGCCCCAAGCAATTGCAATGTCAGTTTCCCCTTTAGCCAAATCATCAATCAAATAACTTGGCGCTAAATTTAAATCGCGCTGCATACGATATGGCCGTGCATTTCCAATTAAGTTATGGTCATTCATTGGAATAGTAGCTGGACTCTGACCGACAACACCAATAAAGCCTTTTTTTAAGTCCGGAGAATCCCAATCGGTAATATTAAAGTTGCTGTCTTTGCGCCATACAAACACATGGCCAGAGCGATAGTAAGGTTTTGATGTGCGCACGGCATCAACGTCTTGCCCTATACCCATCACCACATCACAACGCTTTGCGTTTAAAGTGTTACGTAAAAACCCCTGGCGGTCGTACGTCCACTGGTAACTTAGTTTTTTACCTAAATCTTTAGCCAACACTTCAGCAATTTTGTTCTCAAAGCCTTCCATTTTTTCGTTGGAAAAAGGCATATTATCCATGTCAGCACACACTCTAAACTCTGCACCGTCATCCACACGCTGCGCCTCACCAATCCGACCTGACTCTAAATCTATATCATGGGCATCTTCAGCAAAACTGACATTTGCAGTAATTACCAAAATTGCAGCCAAACCTAACTGCTTCAAATGTTTCAACATCATTATTTCCTTATTAAAATAGCGACCAATTTTGTCGCAGCACTGCATGTGAGTATGGCTAAAAATAAAAGTTCTTTATCATCCAATTACAAGCTCTAGCATTGTAACTAATTTTTATAGCTTAGCTATACTATTCTGTATAACGATTAACAATTAATCTGGATGACCCATCTGCTACCGCATAAATAAAAACACCTCGCCGAAGCGAGGTGTTTAATAGTACTAACTTGTATTAACTAATAATTAAATAACTAATTATAGAGTAAATACTGTCAATGCACCGCCGCCAGGAGCAGCGTTGTATTTAGTTAGTTCAGCATAACCACCAGCAGCACCAAGTGCGTCTGTTGGGTTTGTCATACCAAGGTTCATCGCAACACCAGCCCAACCACCG
>JANYCB010000109.1 GCA_025360485.1 Methylotenera sp.
ATGCGTTTGAAACGCCAAATTTTTGCCAATACTCCATGCTTGGTTTTGGCAATATGGGCTAAAAAGCAAGTGAGTAGCGCCTTCTGGCACGCTAAACGTCTCGCCATGCCAATGAAAAGCGTTAAAAGTTTCGATGTTGCCAAACCAATATTTTGCTACTTCGTTCTGGCTCACGGCAACCTCGCCCCAACCAATTTCCTTGACAGCGTTTTTTGTCACTTTTGCGCCCAATGCCTTACTCATGAGCTGCCCGCCTAGGCAATGACCAAGTACAGGAATATCAGACTCAACAGCCTCGCGAATTAAATCTAACAAAAGCGAAATCCAGGGCAAATTGTCGTTTACACTCATTGGTCCACCCATTAACACCATGCCGCTGTAGGCCAATATTGACGCGGGGATAGCCTCACCTTCATCCACCTTAATCAATTGCCAAGGAATGTTCTTTTCGTCTAAAAAAGCGCCCAAATAACCTGGGCCTTCGTGTGCGAGAAAGCGAAATATCACGATAGGTTTCATACGGGCGGTATTCATAAAATCTTGTAAGTTCCAATTCCTAAGTTATCGATGTTGTAATCTCCAATCGCATAGCGAATCAAGCGCAGCGTGGGAAAGCCTATTTTAGCCGTCATCCGGCGTATTTGGCGATTTTTTCCTTCTGTAATTTTAATTTCTAACCAAGCAGTAGGAATAGCCTTGCGCTCACGTATTGGTGGCGTTCTAGGCCACAAATGTGCTGGCTCATTTATTAGCTTAACTTGTGCAGGCTGCGTCACAAAATCGCCCAAATCCACACCATTTCGCAAAGGTGCTAAATCCATTTCTTGAGGTACGCCTTCTACTTGCGCCCAATAAGTTTTAATTTCTTTATGCTTAGGATGACTTATTTTATGTTGCAAAGTGCCATCATCGGTTAAAATAAGTAAACCTTCAGAATCGGTATCTAAGCGCCCAGCGGCGTAAACATTAGGAATAGCGATATAGTCTTTTAACGTAGGATGCCCAGGCTTTCCATTTTTTGGGTCATGCGGACTGAATTGACACACGACGTTAAATGGTTTATTTAATAAAATCAACATGTTAGGAAATTCTTAAATGGTTTCAAAAGTAACTTCAAATATTAAAGTTCCAACTGGCGAAAAAATTACTGTCAACGCTGACAACTCGCTTCACGTACCAAGCAATCCTATTATCCCATTTATTGAGGGAGATGGCATTGGCGTCGATATTACCCCACCCATGCAAAAAGTGATTGATGCGGCTGTAAAAAAAGCCTATGGCGGCAAGCGTCAAATCGCTTGGATGGAAGTATACGCCGGCGAAAAAGCCGTAAATACTTATGGCAAAGATAAAGATGGCAAAGATACTTGGTTACCAGCGGAAACCATGCAAACCATTCGCGACTATGTAATTTCGATTAAAGGTCCGCTCACCACACCCGTTGGCGGCGGCATCCGATCACTTAACGTAACTTTACGTCAAGAGCTCGATTTATATGTATGTTTGCGCCCTGTGCAGTATTTTCCTGGCGTGCCGAGCCCAGTGAAACATCCTGAAAAAACCGACATGGTGATTTTTCGCGAAAATACGGAAGATATTTATGCGGGAATTGAGTGGGCGGCTGGCACAGACGAAGCCGACAAGGTCATCCAGTTTTTAAGTGATATGGGGGTACGTAAAAAAATTCGCTTCCCTGAAAGTTGTGCGATTGGTATTAAACCCGTATCGCCAGAAGGCAGTAAGCGATTGATTCGCAAGGCCATTCAGTACGCAATTGATAACAATCGAAAATCGGTCACCATTACCCACAAAGGTAATATTATGAAGTTTACCGAAGGTGGCTTTAGGGATTGGGGCTACGAACTAGCAAAAGAAGAGTTTGACGCTGTGCCGATTGACGGTGGGCCATGGCTCAAATTGCCTAACGGCATAGTGATTAAAGATTGCATCGCTGATGCATTTTTACAGGAAATTTTATTACATCCTAGCGATTACGACGTAGTGACAGCTTTGAATTTAAATGGCGATTACATGAGTGACGCGCTGGCAGCACAAGTAGGTGGCATTGGCATTGCCCCTGGAGCTAATATGAGCGATACAGTAGCTATGTTTGAGGCCACGCACGGCACGGCGCCGAAAATAGCCGGTAAAAATTTGGCCAATCCAAGCTCAATTATCCTCTCTGCTGAAATGATGTTACGTCACATGGGCTGGATTGAAGCGGCAGACTTAGTGCTGAACGGCGTAGCAAAAGCCATTATTTCAAAACGTGTTACGGGTGACTTTTCAAGCCAAATGGAAGGCGCCACACAAGTGGGTACGGCTGAATTTGGTGATGAAATTATTTACAATATGTAAATAGTGTTAACTATAAAAAAGGCTCGCGATGCGAGCCTTTTTAGTTTTAAGCTTTTAAAGCCGCATATTCAATGCGTTAAGCCCTTAAAGACTTATGCTTTTTGAATATTAGAAGCTTGTTTGCCCTTCGGGCCTTCAGTCACTTCGAAGCTCACGCGTTGACCTTCTTTAAGACTTTTGTAACCAGCTTCTACGATTGCTGAAAAATGCGCGAATAAATCATCGCCACCATCATCTGGAGTAATAAAGCCAAAACCTTTTGAATCATTAAACCATTTTACAGTACCTAGTGCCATTTCTACATCCTTACATAACAAGGGGGCGCCCCAAAAAGTTTGTCTCAAGAACTTAAACCTAAAAGATTCAAACACCTATGCGCTTTATATGTTACGAAATGTAAAAAGTCAAGTGTGTTTTTAGACTGTTGTATAAAAAGCAACCAAATTTGTGGCGCAAAGGTTGAATTTATTAAAATAACATGCATTTTCTTTACAAAAAAAATGTTAAAGTGCATTATTACATCAAACTAAAAACTTGTTTAACTACAATAGTTTAACTACAATAGATAATTAACTAGATTAAAAGCTAGATTAAGTGTGAGTAATAACTAATGGCTGCTACTGCAACATCAATCAAATTAAGTGGTCTTGCCCGCATGCTGGTGCAAGAAAGTCTGCTGTCCGAAGCTGAAGCAACCACCATTCAAGCGCAAGCAAATACAGTAAAAAGTCCATTTATTACGCAAGTAGTGACCAGCAGAAAAGTTTCTGCTGAAAAAATTGCTGAAACTTCCTCTCGCTCTTTCGGATTTCCCTACTTTAACCTAGATGCGTTTAACCCTGATTACCTACCAGCCAAATCTATTGACCTAAAACTGATGCAGTCGAACCGTGTCATTGCACTACAAAATCACAATAACGTTTTATTCGTCGCCATTTCTGACCCTACTAATTTGCACGCGTTAGATAGTGTGCAATTCCAAATGGGGATGACCTTGTCACCGGTAGTAGTAGAAGACGACAAACTGGGCAAATGGATAGATAAGATTGTTGAGTCAAAAGACACCTCGATGACTTCGTTGGATACAGATGGCGATTTCGACTTGGATATGAGCTCTGGTGAGGAAGACAAAGAAGCTGATAATAGTCAAGAAGTTGACGATGCGCCTGTTGTTAAGTTTTTAAATAAAATGCTGTTAGATGCTATCAATATTGGTGCATCAGACTTGCACTTTGAGCCATATGAAAAATTTTACCGTATACGTTATCGTGTTGATGGCATCTTAAAAGAAGTCGCACAGCCACCACTGGCCATTAAAGATAAACTGGCCTCACGGATTAAGGTGATTTCCAGCCTAGATATTTCAGAAAAACGTATCCCACAAGATGGTCGAATGAAGCTGGTGCTCTCTAAAACGCGCACCATTGATTTCCGCGTCAGCACTTTACCTCTGATTCACGGCGAAAAAATTGTGATGCGTATTTTAGACCCTACCAGCGCCACACTGGGCATTGAGGCATTAGGTTACGAGCCAGAACAAAAAGATGCGTTATTATCTGCAGTAAGTCGTCCCTATGGCTTGGTATTGGTTACGGGGCCAACAGGTTCTGGCAAAACAGTCTCACTCTATACCTGCCTGAATATTTTAAACAACCCAGGCGTAAATATTGCGACGGCAGAAGATCCGTGCGAAATTCCATTGGCAGGTATCAATCAAGTGAACGTGAACGATAAGCAAGGTCTTACCTTTGCTGTGGCACTAAAATCGTTCTTACGGCAAGATCCTGACATTATCATGATTGGTGAAATTCGTGACCTAGAAACCGCGGACATGGCGATTAAAGCGGCATCTACTGGCCATATGGTGCTATCTACCCTGCATACTAACGATGCCCCAGCCACGCTTACTCGCTTAATGAACATGGGCGTGGCACCATTTAATATCGCCTCTGCGGTATCGCTGATTACCGCACAGCGCTTGGCTCGCAGGCTATGTAAAAATTGTAAAGTGCCTGTTGATGTACCAAAAGAAGCTTTACTTGAAGTGGGCTTTATTGAAGAAGACTTTAAAGAAAAATTTCAACTTTATGCCCCAAAAGAAGATGGCTGTGAGATGTGTAACAATGGCTACAAAGGTCGCGTAGGCATCTACCAAGTAATGCCCGTAACCGACGCTATTAGCCGCATTATCATGAAACACGGCACTGCACATGACATTGCCGACCAAGCAAAATTGGAAGGTGTGAATGATTTGCGCCGATCTGGCATTTTAAAAGCTAAACAAGGTTTAACCTCGATTACTGAAGTTGAGGCGTGCACAAATGAATAATCAACGTGTTAATATTTTGCGAACCATCATTTGCGGATTTAAAATAAGGATGCATTATGGCTGCGACAGCTACTAAAAAAATTACCTACCTTTGGGAAGGTAAAGACAAAAAAGGTAAGTCCATTAAGGGCGAAATGCGCGCTGCTGGCGAGTCGTTTGTAAGCGCCACTCTGCGCCGCCAAGGCATTACAGTTACAAAAGTAAAAAAACAGAGTGCCTTCGCGAGCAAAGGTAAAATTACCGATAAAGATATCACCCTATTCACTCGCCAACTCGCCACGATGATGAAAGCGGGTGTGCCATTACTACAAGCCTTTGATATAGTCGGTAAAGGTCATAATAACCCAGCGGTTGCAAAACTACTTGGTGATATTAAAGCCGATGTAGAAACTGGCAGTAGCTTAAGCGCCTCATTTAGAAAGTATCCACTTTATTTTGATAGTTTATTCTGCAACTTAGTTGGCGCCGGCGAGCAAGCAGGTACTTTGGATACATTGTTAGATCGCTTAGCTACCTACAAAGAAAAAATTATGGCGATTAAGGGTAAAATCAAGTCGGCTTTGTTTTATCCAATTTCAATTATTGTCGTAGCTGTTGTCATAGTTGCAGTCATTATGATTTTTGTGATCCCGGCCTTTAAGACACTTTTTGAAGGTTTCGGTGCTGATTTACCTGCTCCTACTCTTATAGTTATGGCTATATCTGATTTTTTTGTTTCCTACTGGTGGGCTATTTTTGGGGCGATTGGTGGCGGGCTATGGTTCTTCTTCTATACTTGGAAGCGCTCTGAAAAAATGCAATCCACCATGGATAGATTGATGCTTAAATTGCCTATTATTGGTGAAATAATTCGTAAAGCGACGATAGCACGTTTTGCCCGCACGCTAGCCACCATGTTTTCTGCTGGCGTACCATTAGTAGAGGCGTTGGATTCTGTCGCTGGAGCATCTGGTAACCGCGTATATTACGATGCTACGAAAAGGATTCAGAGCGAGATAAGCACAGGTACCAGCTTAACGGTGGCGATGCAGAATGCGCAAGTCTTCCCCAATATGGTGCTACAAATGACCGCGATTGGTGAGGAATCCGGTGCCTTAGATTCAATGCTGAGTAAAGTGGCAGACTTTTATGAAGGGGAAGTAGATGATGCCGTTGAGGCGATGTCTAGTCTAATGGAACCAGTAATTATGGTGGTCTTAGGCGTATTAATTGGCGGATTAGTGATTGCAATGTATCTACCAATTTTCAAAATGGGGCAAGCGGTAGGTTAGAAAAAGATTAACTTAACTCTTAAATTAATCTTTTTCTATTATTTCTTAACTGCTGCTGCAGTCTGCAAATTTTTCTCAATTTCTTTATACGGTTGCGCACCCATCATACGCTTGCCATCCGAAAAAAATAAGGTTGGTGTGCTGTTTACGCCTACTTTTCGAGCCAGCTCTCCCACTTTTTCTAGCGGGACTTCACAGGTTCCAGCTGCTGTTGGTAATTGGTTTTTAAGTATCCAATCTTGCCAAGCTTTTACGCGATTATCAGCGCACCAGATCGATTTAGATTTTGCAGCAGAATCAGGATGTAATTGCACTAAAGGATATAAAAAAGTGTAAATGGTTACATCCGTCACATTTACTAGTTCATTTTGCTCTAAGCGCTTGCAATAAGGGCAATCAACATCTGAAAACACTACCAACTTGCGGCTGCCATTGCCTTTAACCACCTTAATCGCTTGATCCAAAGGTAAGCTATTAAAATCAATTTTTGTCAGTTCGTCTAAACGTTCACCAGTCACATCTTTTTTAGTTTTAGGGTCAACCAAGCGCCCTTCTGCAATCAGAAAGCTCAGTTTTTCATCAGTATAAACAATTTGGCCATTCATAAACACTTCATACAAGCCTGCATAAGGCGTTTTAACTACGCTATCCACTTTAAATTTGGGGTATGCCGCCTCAATCGCTTTTTTAAGGCTAGCTTCATCTGCAAGCACTAATGGGCTGATTGTGAGTAAAATTGCTGCAATTATATGACTTGGTTTCATTTTTTCTTTCTATTCAGCTACTTACGCAGCCACTTGTTGTATTAATAATTTTTTGACGCTTCCTTGATGATTAAGTTGCCTTAATCCCCAGTTTGTTAATTGTTTAAGCATTCTGCTATCACTTGCAAACAAAGCATCTAAACCAGATGTAAGTGTGTTCATTGCTAGCGTATCAGTCTTTCTAGCGCGTGCATATTGTCGCAAAAATGCCGCATCACCTAAATCTTGCATGTGATGTAAGTTAGTCGCTAGAGATGTCAATTCCATTACATCTCTAAAACCCAAATTTACACCTTGCCCTGCCATCGGGTGAATTTGGTGCGCGGCATCACCCACTAGGGCAAGCCTTTCAACTACAAACTGCGTTGCAATTTGGCTGTGCAAGGCAAATGACAGCGTTCTGCCGATTGGCTTTAAATCACCTAACACGCCCTGCGATTTCGCACCCACTGCATCTGCTAAATCTTCATTTGATAATTTTAACAGCTCACTTGCCTTTTCCGTTGACACTGCCCAGACCAACGATACGTTTTGTCCGACTAACGGTAACAAGGCAAGCGTTTCATGTACCGAAAACCATTGTCTAGCAACATTCCTATGCGGGTTTTCTGCGCTAAAGTTAGCCACAATTGCAGTTTGCTGAAAATCTTTATGCTGCACCCCAATGTTGGTTTGCTGCCTCACCCAAGAGTGAATGCCATCGGCCGCTAATAATAGTTTTGCACTAACTTGCTGATTATTATCCAAACTCAAAATCACCGCTTGCTGAGTATTTTCAAGCTTAACGCAGTTTACCTCTGTGACTACAGTGACATCTAGTGCGTTTATTTTTTGCCAAAGCGCAACCATCAAGTTTTGATTCTCGATTATCACACCCAATTTAGGCAGATTAGCATCGCTACTACTTAAAACAAGTTCTTCACTTTCATGCCGTACATGCATCGCGTCTATCGTGCATACCCGCTCGGCCTCTACATATGGCCATATGTCTAAGCTTTTTAACCATGTTTCAGATTCTGGCGAGAGCGCATAAATGCGCTCATCCCAAGTTTGGGTTTTTTGATTCATCACAGACTTAGCATCTACCAAGACCACACTTTTACCCTGCTTTGCAAATGCAATCGCCGCGCTTAAACCAACCAAACCAGCACCAACGATAACTACATCAGTTTCAATATGTTGCTTCATTTACCAAAACTCATTTTGCCAACCAGCATATTTTTAGCTGGCTTAAATAAATCCAACATACCAAGCCCTGCACCGCGCAAGCTCGCTATACCAATTAATTCATTTGAGAAAACATTCACTAGTAAATCTGTAAAAAGCAGGCCACCGCGCGTATCACGTTTGCGTTGCTGGCTATAATTAGCGAGCATCTCTGCATTGCCTAGTGCGTTTACCGGTGTGTTGACAATTAAATCTGCCAAAGCCCAGGCATCGCGCATACCGACGTTAAACCCTTGACCAGCGACTGGGTGCATGGTTTGTGCGGCGTTGCCTATAATGGCCAAATGTGACGCGATAGAAGGTTTAAGGGCGCTTAATTTAAGCGGAAAGCTCATGCGTTTTTCAATGCTTAAAAACTTGCCGACTCTGTCTCCAAAAGCTACATGCAATTGCGTTAAGAATGTCGCATCATCTAATGCCAACAATGCATCCACTTTACTTTTTTCACCTGTCCATACCAAAGAAAAATCTTGCGAATTTTTACTTTGGCCATTAGGTAATAAAGCCATTGGTCCTTCTGGCGTAAAG
>JANYCB010000140.1 GCA_025360485.1 Methylotenera sp.
GCCTGATAAAATGGATCCAGTACCCACAGTCGTAGGAACTATGTTCCGATACCCCACCATCGGAATGCCTGATAAAATAGACCCACACCGCCCGCAATCATCATCTGTGTTCCGATACCCCACCATCGGAATGCCTGATAAAATAGGAAACTAATAACCTATTGTTTTAGCGAGATATTGGTATTAAAAAAGCTCAACTTGCTCTAGCATGTTGGGCTTTTTCTTTGTGGGGCGCGTGCCAAAAAACTCACGCGTCATGCCGTATTGTTTATCTGTTACAATAAAAAAGGCAACTTGCGCATCTTTTGGGATAAGTGGTCGTAACCTTAAAATGGTGGCTTCGCCTACTGCAAGTGTGGGAAAGTGATGCACATAAAGTGAATTTTGCAACTGTACAAAGTTTTCCTGCAATAAACTTTTACGAAATATTGTGTAATCGTGCCGCGCAGCATGGTCTATCATCGGGCAGTCGTACACGCATATTACCCACATGACACGCCAACCATTTACGCCCACGATTCGTCTTCATTTAGGTCAGTTAGCGCATCTAGTGGCAGATTTAAGGCCTTAGCTCTGCCATCCAACACTCTCACATAGCTTGCTACACTTTCGTTAATAGCCGATGGTAAGCGGTAACCAGCGCCATTGAGTTTGATTTCGCATTCGACAAATCCCAGCACCGCTTTACGTGCCGCACTATCAAATTCTGTTGAAAATCCGGTTAACTCACTTATTGCAATATGCCGCTCAACTACAAACCGATATGGCTCAATAAAATCATCTGCCAAATTAAATGGGTTTTCCATATTGCAATGCCCTAAACCCAGCGCAGGGTTTAGCCCTGCAAGCACCAATGACCTTGCCACCATAGCACGAAGCACGGCATAGCCGAAATTGAGGCGTGCATTTAGCGCATCTTCTGCGCCCTGTTTTTCACGTGTAAAATCGCCATTAAACAGATTTGCCCAATAGTGCTTAGCGCCTTGGCCTTCACACTTGGTTTTATCGGCTGGCTGTACTTCTTGTGCTAAACGCTCTAAACGTAGCACACCTTTGCGGGCTATTATCTAGCTCCATTTGCTGACGCAATCGCCTAACCAAATCACCATTGCCCACTTGTGGCAGTAGCCATGCACATGGGTGATGAAATTCATCTGTCACCATCACACTTGCGCCCGCTTCTGCCAATACTCGAAAGGCTTGTACGGATATTTGAATGGTGTGGTGATGTAAACACAATACTGCAATATCACGAGGCAACACAAAAGCATCATCAAAACCTTCTCGGCGTATTCTTAATCTGCCTAAATCAACTGAAAGTGACGCAGGGTTTTCGATCAGCAAAATACGATGCTCTGACATGCTAATTTACTATCGTCAAACGCAACACTTTACTAAATGCCATTCTCTTTTTACCAGATTCTTTTTCTTTGATTGCATCAAATGATCTTGGATCCGTATGAGGAATTAAGAAAATATTGCCCTCAAGAGTAAAGTAACCAACTCTATAATGCTTTTTATCCTCACCATTTAGAACCACATCCCCCTTATAAAGCCGCATTATACCTTCTTGGATTGGTCTGTTTTTATGCTTCATCGCTTGCTGAATAGTTACTAACTGTTGCTTCAATATGCGTCCATCCGTACGCTCTGTTTGTAAATAGGCATAACCTTCATGCAACAAGCGCTTACTGTGCTCGCGCCCATCTCGGCTTTTGTGCACAATTGGCAATGCGTTATCAGAATATTTATCTGTAAAACACACCACTTTTTTAATGGTCATTTGTTTACCGTATAAATTTTGATAAATAGGCTCTGCTAATGCATCTACCACCTTCTTGCCCTGCGCGATACGCGCCTCAAATGCTTTAAGCACAATATCTTTGATGATGTCACTCACAATTAAACCAATGGCTTTGCGCGCCTGCTCCACCGTGCCGGTTTTAGCATCAACCAAATGTTTGAGTGATTGCCTTAAGGTTAGCCTTGCTCGGCTTTCTTCACCTTTCTGTGCCACACCATAGGCGGTATCTTGAAAAATCCTAGCATCGGGTTTGCGGTCTGGCTTAATAGAAAGCGGACACTCTTTAATCACTTTGAGCGCCAATTCGCGTACATTTGCAATTGGTGGCGCAGGCACCTCTAGGCGTGGTCTTTGTCCGCGCGCCTCGCGTTCGGTATCTAGCTTATATTGCCGCGCCATTTGTTGAAACAAGCTACGTGAGGTCAAGCCTATGGTAATTGCATCTATTAAATGGTGTCTGTGATCTATCCGCTTATCTAGCTTACGATCGGTATGATTGGCCTTATCCTCCGCGCGATGCCCTTCCCATATTTTTTGATACTTTGCAAACTCTTCAGGCGCAATCACATTGCCTTCATCGTCTAATATCGGCAAGCCCTCGGTTATACGCGCCTGAGGAATAACTGTTTCCAAATGCCATTTACGTCGCAGCATGGCAGTAAGCTCGCCGCGTGAAACAGAAATGGGCGTTTTGCAAATGCTTTGCAGCCATATAGCCGCCTCTTTGGCTATCCAAGAGGTTTGGTGAAATTGCCTATCAGCAAAACCGTCGATTGATTCATCAGTTAGCACTTCTGCTTCAAAATCTTTTAACAACAGCAACTTAGCCTTGCGGAATTTTTTATTGTCTAAAAAATACTTAGCCCGCATCTCTATTACTTGCCAACGCTCGGCATTATCTCCCCATGCTTGATAGGGTGTGCAATTGCCTTTTTCGTGATTACAACTACGATGGGCTAAAACAATCTCGCTGCGTTTTAACCCGACTTGTGTCAGTGATTTTGGCAAAATATGTTCGTATTCAGTTTCTGCGCCACTTAATGCATCATTTAAATTGATTTTTTTAGTGCAATACGGGCAATGGCCTTCGCCTTGCTCTTTCCATAACAAATAACGCCGAACTCTTGAGGGTGTCACCGTCACATTAGCGGCACTAATAGCAATTTCTGCTGCTTTACGTGCTGTACGGTTTTTGTTGTTTTCACTTTCACG
>JANYCB010000143.1 GCA_025360485.1 Methylotenera sp.
CCGCTAAAGCGCGCGCGGTATAAGCACCACGACTAAAGCCGACAATCACGATGTTGTCACCAGGCTGATAATTACGGGAGATAAACGTGTAACCCCTCACAATTCTTTTGATTAAGCCAGCACCTAGTAACTTCTTGATTCTATTATCAGAATTGCCCACCCCATTAATGTATTTTGCAATTTGTACATTTGCAATTATTTTTTCTTGTTCAACAATATCAACAGAAAGGTCTTTAAATTTGGTTCTGCTAATTACGCTACCTTGCAACAAGTTAAACAACTTGAATACATTTGTAGCATTTTGGCTATCTACATCGTTCCATGTACCATCTGAACAAAAAATAATATTCTTAGCCACTTCAGCCTCCTGATTATTAAGGAAGTTAAGATTAATTCGTCTCAAACGTGCACAGGCTTATCTTAAACTAATTTGCGGCCAAACATGTTCTATCGCATAGGCAGTTAAAATTTCATCTGCATCTACTGCAACGGGACGGGTGACCAACTGCATTAAAGCCAAGTCATTATGCGAATCACTATAAAAGTAGCTAGTCTCAAAATCACTTAATTTTTGTCCGCGCTCTGCCAACCATTGCTTGATACGCGTTACTTTGCCTTCTTTATAAGTTGGTACGCCCGTAACGCCGCCTGTATATTCGCCATTGAGCATTTCTGGGTCGCTGCCGATTAAGTGCTCAACGCCGTAAGCGGTGGCGATAGGCTTAGTGACAAAACTATTCGTTGCGGTAATCACCACACACAAATCACCAGCCGCTTTATGTTTATCCACTAAGTTTTGTGCTTTCACCGTCATCATCGGGCGAATCACTTTTTGCATGTATTTAAGATGCAGTTCATCCAGAAAGACTTTGGGATGCTCGCTTAAAGGCTTAAGCTGAAATTTTAGAAACTCTACAATATTGAGCTGTCCCGCCTTGTAATCGGCATAAAATTGCTCGTTACGGTCGTGATGCGTTTTGGCATCCAGCAGACCTTCTGAAATTAAAAACAAACTCCAGTTGTAATCGCTGTCACCCGCCAGCAGTGTGTTATCTAAGTCAAATAATGCTAAATTCTGTGTTGTCATTTTGCTTCTTTATTTTCTGCTGTTAAAACCAAAAACACACCTACTAAAATTACCGCAAGTGCTACATATTCATTCATAGCAACTTTCTCATTTGCCAACCAAATACCCACTGTAAATGCCACAATTGGGTTTACAAAGGTATTGCTGCTTGCAACAAGCGGGCGCACATTTTTAAGCAGCCACTGATAAGCCGAATAAGCCACCAATGAGCCTAGTACGATTAAAAACACCATCGCACCCCAAGATTTGTCGCTAATGTGTGCGGGCCAAGTTTCGCCCGTAAGCGTGCTCCAAATAGTAAGTGCAGCACCACCCGCCAACATTTGCACTGCAGCGGCCATCAAACCTTTTGGCTGCGTTAAATGCTTGCCCCATACCGATCCAAACGACCAACTCGCCGCTGCAAATATTAACAACAATGCGCTTGTATAATCGCCATGCAACGCGCCGCCCATGTTGAGCAACACAATGCCTGCCAGACCTACTGCTATGCCTAGCCATTCTTGCCGTGTGATGTGATGGCCCCAAATAGATGAAAAAATCGCCATCCAAATCGGCGCTGTCGCGATAGAAAGCGCCGCCAAACTAGAAGACACCGTTTGCTGCACATAACACACCGTGCCATGCCCAATCGCAGGCAGCAACAAGCCTACAATCGCCGAACCACGCCACTCTTGCGCGGTCGGACTCGACGCCCCCATCATGTGTAAGGCTACATACAACACACCACCTGCAATGGTAAAGCGTATTGCACCCATTAAAAATGGCGGGAAGCTTTCTATGCCAAACTTAATGGCAAGATAAGTCGAGCCCCAAATAAAATAGGTGCAAAATAACGCCAGCGCTATGCGCAAGGCTTGATTTTTATCGCCCACGTTAAACTTGCGGATTCATCTTCTCAAGCTTGCTGTGAAGCTTATTCAAAGCATTCAAATAGGCTTTGGCCGAGGCAATCACAATGTCGGTATCTGCGCCTTGACCATTCACAATGCGCCCGCCTTTAGCCAAACGCACCGTCACTTCGCCCTGCGCATCGGTGCCACTGGTGATGTTATTCACCGAATACAATTGCAACTCCGCGCCACTATTGACGATGCTTTCAATGGCTTTAAAACTCGCATCCACAGGGCCACCGCCATCGGCTTCGGCTTTTTTCTCGAGGCCAGAATCGCTAATAGTGATGTACGCGTGCGGCACTTCACCCGTTTGCGAGGCTACATGCAAATAAACCAATTTATAATTCTCGCTAGCTTCAGAGACAAATTCGCCGCTCACCAAAGCGTGTAAATCTTCATCGAAAATTTCCGATTTTTTATCCGCCAAATCTTTAAAACGCGCAAATGCTGCGTTGACTGCATCATCGCTCGCCAATTGAATACCCAACTCGGTTAAGCGCGTGCGAAATGCGTTTCTACCCGACAATTTACCCAAGGTTAATTTGTTAGTATTCCAGCCCACATCTTCCGCCCGCATGATTTCGTAAGTCTCGCGATGCTTCAATACGCCATCTTGGTGAATGCCACTCTCATGCGCAAAGGCATTCGCCCCAACAATCGCTTTATTCGGCTGCACGGGGTAACCAGTAATGGTGGAAACTAATTTAGACGTTGGCACGATTTGCGTTGTATCGATGCTTGTATCCAATTGAAAAAAATCACGTCTAGTTTTAACTGCCATGACGACTTCTTCTAAGCTGGCATTACCCGCGCGTTCACCCAAACCGTTAATGGTACATTCCACTTGGCGCGCGCCGCCCATTAATGCAGCCAAAGAATTAGCCACCGCCATGCCCAAATCGTTATGGCAATGTGTAGACCACACCACTTTATCGCTATTTTTTACGCGCTTAATTAACGTAGCCATGCGCTCGCCCCACGGCGCGGGGATTGAGTAGCCGACCGTATCTGGCACGTTAATCGTCGTTGCACCTGCTGCAATCACTGCATCAAATACGCGCACTAAAAAATCAATATCTGAACGCACGGCATCTTCGGCTGAGAATTCCACATCATGCGTGTATTCCAACGCCCACTTTACAGCCTGCACTGCGCGCTCTAGCACTTGGTCTTCCGTCATGCGAAGTTTATTTTCCATGTGGATTTTACTGGTGGCAATAAACGTGTGAATACGGCCATTTTTCTCTGGGTTTTGCATGGCTGGCGCTATCGCCTCACCGGCGCGGCGCACATCATTCTCACTGGCACGTGCAAGTGAACACACTGTAGATTTATGAATCAACCCTGCGATGGTATGAATGGCATCAAAATCGCCAGGGCTTGCTGCGGCAAAGCCTGCCTCAATCACGTTTACACCCAATTTTTCAAGTTGGCGCGCAATGCGAATTTTTTCTTCTTTAGTCATGGATGCGCCCGGGCTTTGTTCGCCGTCGCGCAAGGTAGTGTCAAAAATTATAATTTGGTCGTTCATAATGGATTCCTAAATCAATAGACGAATTCTAACCGCTGGACTTTCAATTCGCTACAGCAATTGTGCTGTAAGAAATCCAGCGAGCGTAATAATACTTAAATTTGGGGGGGGTGTTAGTGTGCGCTGTCGCGCAGCAGTGAAGCTGAGCGTAGCGCAACTGTATTGCGCAGCAGTTTAGCTGTGTAAAGCGCACGCAACAATGCGAGGCTTAACAACAAGCCTGCAGAAATCGATAAAACTTGAGATGTGAAATAATTCAACATAAGCTCAGTATAAGTACTTACCTAAAACTTTTCAAGAAAAAGCCATTCATTTTGTTCAACTTATTTTTTTAATCGTGATTTTACCCACAAATAATATCCCGAGAATGCATACACCAACACTACAGTGAACAACACTTCTGGCGGACTGTACGATATCAATACAAACGCGAGCATAATCGCCAAAATAGCTACAAATGGGACACTTTCTTTTAAATTGATATCTTTGCCGCTATAAAATTTAAAATCAGAAACCATGCTGCCTGCTGCAAATAACGTTAAACCCCAGGCAAGCCATTTCATTTGAATGGCTCCAAAAAATATTTCGCGTCCGCTCACGCTATACTCATTAGAAACCCACACAAAACCAGCTAATAATGCTGCTGCTGCTGGGCTGGGCAAGCCCTGAAAATAACGCTTATCTTGAGTTTCGTCTTCTAACTTGGTATTAAACCGAGCGAGGCGTAATGCCGCACATGCGCAATATACAAAAGCGGCTATCCAACCTAATTTGCGCATTGGCTGCAATGCCCATGTGTACATAATGAGCGCTGGCGCCACACCAAACGACACCATGTCAGATAAGCTATCGTACTCTGCCCCAAACGCGCTTTGCGTATTCGTCATACGCGCTACGCGACCATCAAGACCATCCATCACCATGGCAATAAAAATCGCGATAGCGGATTGCTCAAAATTCGCATTCATCGCCTGCACAATCGCATAAAATCCCGCAAACAAGGCAGCCGATGTAAACAAATTAGGCAACAAATAAATGCCACGTGAGCGTAAGCCAGAATCATCAGTCTCACGACGCACTGGGTGTAATCTAGGATCTATCATCGCTTTTAATATCTAGCCAATTTAATAAAGTAGTTAAGTATAGCAAAACGCCGCATATTACGAAGAATAAAGCTTACAAAGCCTTAAAGTATCGCAAAGGCTTTGTGATAATATCGCGGCTGATTATAAAAGTATGATTTATGCAATTTACTCTACACAAAACTGACGGCTTAGCTCGCCGCGGCACGATTCAATTGGCTCACGGCAAAGTTGAAACACCAGCCTTTATGCCGGTTGGTACTTATGGCACGGTTAAAGCTATGTCGCCGTTGGAGCTTGCAGAAATTGACGCGCACATTGTGCTCGGCAATACGTTTCATCTATGGTTACGCCCAGGCTTAAAAGTAATTGCCGCACATGATGGTTTGCACAAGTTTATGGGCTGGGACAAGCCGATTCTCTCCGATTCTGGCGGTTTTCAGGTGTGGAGCTTGGGTGCGATGCGCAAAATTTCGGAAGAAGGCGTGAAATTTCAAAGCCCGATTAACGGCGACACTTGCTTTTTAACGCCAGAAGAATCTATGCGCATTCAAAAAGTGCTCAATAGCGACATTGTGATGATTTTTGATGAATGCACGCCCTACCCCACCACGCACCTTGAGGCAAAAAAGTCGATGGAATTAAGCTTGCGTTGGGCGAAGCGCAGTAAAGATGCGCATCAAGGCAATAGCAATGCCCTTTTCGGCATTATTCAAGGT
Organism: Methylotenera sp.; assembly: GCA_025360485.1. Lineage (GTDB taxonomy): Bacteria > Pseudomonadota > Gammaproteobacteria > Burkholderiales > Methylophilaceae > Methylotenera_A. Next base: position 5,316 of record JANYCB010000143.1, read on the forward strand.
GGCATGTACGAGGATTTAAGAGACATTTCACTTGCTGGTTTGCTGGATATTGATTTTGACGGCATTGCTATTGGTGGCCTTTCTGTGGGCGAGCCTAAAGAAGACATGCAACGCATCCTCGCCTACACCGCACCGAAAATGCCGCAAGATAAACCACGTTATTTAATGGGCGTTGGCACGCCAGAAGACTTGGTGGAAGCGGTTTCGCAAGGCATTGATATGTTTGATTGCGTCATGCCGACGCGCAACGCGCGCAACGGCTGGCTATTTACCCAATATGGCGATATTAAAATTAAAAACGCGACTTATAAAAACAATACCGCGCCGCTAGACGCCAATTGTAGCTGTTACACCTGCCAAAACTTTACCCGTGCTTATTTGCACCATTTGCACAAAGTCGGCGAAATTTTGGGCGCACGCCTCAACACCATTCACAATTTACATTACTACCAAGTATTGATGCAAGGCATGCGTAGCGCGATTGAGCAAGGCGAATTTGAAATATTTGCCAAAACTTTTGCAGCAAAACGTTCTCAGCTTAACGCAAGCTAAGACTGTAACTAAGCCAAGTCTGTGTTAAAATCCCGCGTTAATTAGAAACCATTTTTTTGAAAGAAACCAGTATGTTTATCAGTAACGCTTTCGCCGCCTCAGCCGCTCCTGGTGGCGACTTAATGAGCTTTTTGCCTATTGTGATTATTTTCGCACTGTTTTACTTTATGCTGATTCGCCCGCAAATGAAGCAGGCAAAAGTGCAAAAAGCCATGATTGATGCGCTTAAAGCGGGTGACGAAGTAGCCACTGCGGGCGGCGTAATTGGAAAAGTGACCAAAGTGGGCGACAACTACGTGAGCATTGAAATTGCAGCTAACACGGTGGTGAATGTACAAAAGCACACAGTGCAAACCATGTTGCCGCCTGGCACTATTAAATCAATTTAATTAATTCAAGCTAACTCTCGAAAAGCTTCTCCTAAATTTAAAGTCATCATATGAACCGTTACCCCACATGGAAATACATTCTTGTTGCTGTTGTCATTTTAATTGGCCTGTTATTCACCATCCCCAATTTTTATGGTGAATCGCCTGCTGTGCAAGTAAGCGCAACCAAAGCCACCATCAAGGCCGATGCTGATTTATTGAAAAAAGTGGAAGCCACTTTACAGCTGGCCAACATTAAGTTTAATGGCATGTTTTTAGATGCTAACGGCGTAAAAGTGCGTTTTGAAAACACCGATGATCAATTAAAAGCAAAAGACAAGCTCATTGCCAACTTGGGCAAAGATTACACCGTGGCCTTAAATTTGCTCTCGCAAACACCCAACTGGTTGCTGGCAATTGGCGCCAAACCTATGTATTTGGGTCTAGATTTACGTGGTGGTGTGCACTTTTTATTACAAGTGGACATGAAAGCTGCGCTGGATAAGGCTGCCGAGAGCAGCGTAGGTGATTTCCGCACTAGTTTGCGCCGTGAAAAAATCAATTATTTTGGTATTGCTCGCGATGGTCAAAAAGTAGAGGTTAAATTTGAAAGTGCCGATGAAGTTGAAAAAGCACGCAAAATTTTAAGTAAAGATTATTCGGATTTAACATTTAACGACGCCTTAGATGGTAAAGAGCATGTGCTGAACGCAACAATTGGCGAAGCGACAAAAAGAAAAATTCAAGAATTTGCGCTTAAACAAAACTTGCAAACCCTGCATAACAGGATTAACGAACTTGGCGTGGCAGAGCCTATCGTCCAGCAACAAGGCTTTGACCGTATTGTGGTGCAATTGCCAGGCGTGCAAGATACCGCCAAAGCCAAAGAGATTTTGGGCCGCACTGCGACGTTAGAAATTCGCATGGTGGATGAAGATAAAAAAGATTTCGCCACGCTGGAAGCTGCAGATAAAGGCCATGTGCCGTTTGGTGATGAGCTCTATAAAAACCGCGATGGACAACCCATTTTGGTGAAGAAAAACGTGGTGCTCACGGGCGACCGTATTACTGATGCGGGTCCAGGTGTAAATCAACAGACTGGTCGCTCTGTGGTCAACGTGACCTTAGATGGCCGCGGCGCAGGCATTTTTAAGAATGTAACGCGTGACAATGTAGGCAAACGCATGGCGATTTTACTCATTGAAAAAAATAGTACCGAAGTCATTACCGCCCCGGTGATTAATGAGGAAATTGGCGGTGGACATGTGCAAATCTCTGGTATGGATAACGCGCAGGAAGCGACCGACATTTCATTGCTGCTACGTGCTGGCGCGCTTGCCGCACCGATGGAAATTATCGAAGAACGTACTGTCGGCCCTAGCATGGGCGTGGAAAACATCAGGCGCGGCGTGCATTCTACGCTGTGGGGGTTTGCGACAATTGCGGTGATGATGATGATTTATTACATGGTGTTCGGCGGCGTATCGGTACTGGCGCTTGGTGTTAATTTACTATTATTAGTTGCTTTGCTATCAATGCTACAAGCCACGCTCACACTACCAGGCTTGGCTGCAATTGCCTTAGCGTTGGGTATGGCGATTGATGCCAACGTGCTGATTAACGAACGTATTCGTGAAGAGCTACGCAATGGCAACACGCCGCAAGCCAGCATTAGCGCGGGTTACGACCGTGCTTTCGATACAATTATTGACTCCAATGTCACCACATTAATCGCTGGCTTAGCCTTATTTATGTTCGGCACTGGCCCGATTAAAGGCTTTGCCGTGGTACACGTGTTGGGTATTTTAACTTCCATGTTTAGCGCGGTTTTAGTGTCGCGCGCTATTGTTAACTTAATTTATGGCTATCGTCGCAAAGTAAGCAAACTTTCTATCGGCCAGATTTACAAACCTGATTAATTGAAGCATTTTTAAGAGCACAGATTATGGAATTATTTAGAATTAAAAAAGACATCCCGTTTATGAGCTACGGCCGAATTACTACGGCAATTTCGCTTATTACCTTCCTTTTGGCGATATTTTTCTTGTATTCAAAAGGCTTAAATTACGGGGTGGATTTCACTGGCGGCACTGTGATGGAAGTGCACTACCCGCAAGCGGCTAATATTGATGGTATTCGTAAAGCGATTGATGGTATTGGCCTAAAAGACGCCACCGTGCAAAATTTTGGCACTAGTAGCGATGTGTTGATTCGCTTGCCACTCAAAAAAGACCTGTCTATCGCCCAGCTTTCAGAAACCGTGACAAAGGCATTACAAGCAACAGACGCTTCTGCTGAGGTGCGTCGTGTGGAATCAGTAGGCTCTCAAGTGGGCGATGAGCTTTATTCCAATGGTGGCTTGGCTTTGCTGCTGGTATGTGCAGGTATTATGGCTTACTTGGCCATTCGTTTTGAATGGCGTTTTGCAGTGGCTGCAATCATCGCCAATATGCACGATGTGGTCATCATTCTAGGCTTTTTCGCATTCTTTCAATGGGAGTTTAACTTAACCGTGCTTGCTGCAGTTTTAGCGGTATTGGGTTATTCAGTGAATGAATCTGTCGTAGTGTTTGACCGAGTACGCGAGAATTTCCGCAAAATGCGTAAAGCCAATGTGGTGCAAGTGATTGACAATGCCATTACTCGCACCATTTCGCGCACTATCATTACCCACACCATGACGCAAACCATGGTGGGCTCTATGCTGTTATTTGGCGGCCAAGTACTACACAATTTTGCATTGGCACTTACTATCGGTATTTTGTTTGGTATTTACTCTTCTGTGTTGGTTGCTTGCCCAATCGCCATGTGGCTTGGCGTGAGTCGTGCCAACTTGATTGGTGATATTGATAAAAAAGATTCTGATAAAAAAAGCGCCAATAAAGAAGGCGCTGAAGCTACGCCATAAAACGGCTTACTCAAACGCTTGATTATTAAAGTCGCTTGATTATTAAAGCAAATTACAGGTAAACTTGCCTAATCTTTACAACGATTTAACTCTCATTGGATAATGTCCCCTTAAGCTGGCAAGTAGGAATTTTACTGCTACTACTTGCTTGTACCGCTTTTTTCTCCATCTCAGAAACCAGCCTGATGTCGCTCAACCGCTATCAGATGAAGCATCTGGCCAAACAAGGCCACCGCGGCGCGCGGCTTGCAAGCATATTGTTAGCCAAAACCGATAAGTTGCTCGGCGTCATTTTGCTCGGCAACACGCTTTGTATTGTTGCATCATCCTCACTAGAAGTACTCATCAGTCATCAATTATTTGGTGAAGGTAAGTATGTATTGGCGATTGGCTCGCTTGTGCTCACCTTTGTGATTTTGGTATTTAGCGAAATTTCGCCAAAAGTCATCGCCGCTGCCCATGCCGAAAAACTAGGCTTTGCCTGTAGTTATCTGCTATACCCACTATTATGGTTATTTAATCCTGTCGTTTCTTTTGTTAACCTTTTCGTAAAAGGCTTTGTGCGCATACTTGGCATTAAAGTTAATTTCGAAGAGACGCTACACGCTGTCACGACCGAAGAGTTGCGCAGTATTGTGTCTGAAGCTGGGCACTATATCCCCAAAAAGAATCGCACCATTTTATTGAATCTGCTTGATCTTGAAAAAATCACCGTGGATGACGTAATGACAGCGCATACCTTGGTTGAGGTGATTGATTTTGATTCACCCATAGAAGATATTCTGCAACGTATTACTAACAGCCATCACACACGCCTACCCGTGTGCGATGGCGACTCTGAAGACATTATCGGCATCATTCATATCCGCAAAGTAATTAATCAATTGCGCGCGCACCAGCATGATGGCGATTTAACTAAAGATTCCTTACGTGAAGTAATTGAAGATCCTTATTTCGTCCCCGCTGGCACACCACTTTATACACAAATACAACAGTTTCAGGAAAATCAAGAACGGGTTGCGCTAGTGGTAGATGAATATGGCGAATTTAAAGGCTTGGTAACACTTGAGGACATTCTAGAAGAAGTGATCGGCGACTTCACTTCACAATCGCCAAGCCGCGTTGGCAGTTATCGCCAAGAGGCTGATGGAAGCTGGCTAGTAGACGGTAGCAGCACGTTGCGCGATTTGAATAAAAAACTTAATCTGCAACTGCCGCTGGATGGACCGCGTACTTTAAATGGTTTGGTCATCGAACATTTTGAAGATATTCCTGAAGCGGGTACCAGTTTTAGAATCGGCGAACACACGCTAGAAATCGTACAAACCCAAGACAGAATCGTCAAAAGCGTCAAAATATTCCCCTAAAGCCAATAAATATAATAGCCCTACTCATTTTGGGCTTGAAATTTTCCCCATTCGGCTCAAAATACAATTAAGTAATAAATAAATAAGCACATGGCAAATACGCACAGTACTGGTGATACCGCACTTAAACCTAGCGCAGTTAAACCAAAACTGCCTGAAATGTTTAAAGTATTGCTATTAAATGACGATTACACTCCTATGGAGTTTGTTGTTGAAACAATTCAACGCTTTTTTAACAAAACGCGTGAACAAGCGACACAAATTATGCTCAAAGTACATACAGAGGGC
>JANYCB010000032.1 GCA_025360485.1 Methylotenera sp.
AACTTCAGCAAAATTGGTCGCAACCCGACCGATGTTGAGCTGATGATGTTTGCACAGGCTAATTCCGAACATTGTCGCCATAAAATATTCAATGCTGATTGGGTGATTGATGGCGAAGCACAAGATATAAGTCTTTTCGGTATGATACGCAACACACACAAACTTAACCCAGGCAATACGGTAGTGGCTTACAGCGACAATTCTTCCATCGTACAAGGTCAAAAAACCAGACGTTTTTACCCGCAAAATAGTGAATATGGCTTTGTAGAAGAGAGCATGCACTACTTGATGAAAGTAGAAACGCATAATCATCCAACCGCGATTTCCCCGTTTGCTGGCGCAGCTACTGGCGCCGGTGGCGAGATTCGGGATGAAGGCGCAACTGGCGTTGGCTCTAAGCCCAAAGCAGGTTTGACAGGATTTTCTGTCTCTAATTTGAACATCCCAGACTTTACACAACCATGGGAAAAGCCTTATGGCAAACCGGGTCGCATCGCAACACCGTTACAAATTATGATTGATGGTCCTCTAGGCGGCGCAGCCTATAACAACGAGTTTGGTCGCCCAAATATTGCAGGTTATTTCCGCACGTTTGAGCTGGAATCTGAAGGCCAAATTCGTGGCTACCACAAGCCGATTATGCTTGCAGGTGGCGTCGGCAATATTTCTGCCAATCACTCGCATAAAAATGCAATCCCAGCAGGCGCAGCGCTGATTCAACTGGGAGGCCCAGCAATGCTAATTGGCCTGGGCGGCAGCGCTGCGAGCAGCATGGATACAGGTAGCAACACAGAAAACTTGGACTTTGATTCTGTGCAACGCGGCAACCCCGAGTTGCAACGCCGTGCGCAAGAAGTGATTGACCGTTGCTGGCAATTGGGTGACAAAAATCCGATTGTGAGCATCCATGATGTGGGTGCAGGCGGCATTTCCAATGCCTTTCCAGAATTAGTAAATGACGCCAAAGTCGGCGCGCTATTTGATTTACGCAATGTGCATAACGAAGAGCCTGGTATGTCGCCACGCGAACTTTGGAGCAATGAAGCGCAGGAGCGTTACGTGCTGGCGGTATTACCAGCCGACTTGCCGCGCTTTAAGGCTATATGCGAACGCGAACGTTCACCCTTTGCAATTGTGGGCTACGCAACCGAAGAGCGTCATTTAACCGTCGCCGACAGCCACTTCAATAATAAACCAGTGGATATGGATTTAAGCGTGTTATTGGGCAAACCGCCAAAAATGACACGCGACGTAAAAAACGTTGCCAAAAAATTAACTGCTTTCGATACCAGTAGAATTGATATTAAAGACGCAGTAGAGCGTGTATTAAGATTACCTGGAGTGGCTGATAAAACATTCCTGATTACCATTGGCGACCGCACTGTCACCGGCTTAATCGCGCGCGACCAAATGGTAGGTCCGTGGCAAGTGCCAGTAAGTGATGTTGCCGTCACGCTGGCGGGTTATGAAACCAACGTAGGCGAAGCGTTTGCGATTGGCGAAAAAGCGCCGCTCGCGCTAATCAATGCGCCGGCTTCAGGCCGCATGGCAATTAGTGAGGCAATTACTAATATTGCTGCAAGCTTGATTGATGATATTGGAAACTTAAAGCTATCAGCTAATTGGATGGCGCCAGCGGGACATGCAGGCGAAGATGCTGCGCTATTTGCCACCGTGAAAGCCGTAGGTATGGAGCTTTGCCCTGCGTTAGGTATCAGCATTCCAGTCGGCAAAGATTCGATGAGTATGAAGACGGTGTGGAACGAAAACGGACAAGATAAAGCTGTCACATCGCCTATTTCCCTCGTTGTAACCGCGTTTGCCAATACGCCAGATGCTCGCAAAACGCTTACCCCACAACTGCGTACAGATTTGGGTGATACAAAGTTAATTCTGATTGATTTGGGCAATGGCAAAAATCGCATGGGCGGTAGCAGTTTGGCCCAGGTGTACGACCAAGTTGGCGACACTGCGCCAGATGTGGATAGTCCAGCGCAGTTAAAAGCATTTTTTGCAGAAATTCAGCGCTTAAATGCTGAGAATAAGATTTTGGCATATCACGACAGAAGCGATGGTGGTTTATTTGCTACACTAGTAGAAATGACGTTTGCAGGGCATTGTGGCTTTGATGTTGATTTGGCTAAACTGCAAGGCAATATTCCTAGCATATTATTTAATGAGGAACTCGGTGCAGTGATTCAAATGCATGATGCTGATGTAGTTAAATTTAAGTTGGGATTAGATGATTCACTTGCGTCTTGCACTTATGTGATTGGCAATGTAACGACAGGCAACCAAATTAATATCACACAAAATGGCAAGACCGTATTCTCTGACACGCGCGTTAATTTACACAGAATGTGGTCTGAAACTCAGATAAATTTAACGCTCCCTTTCTTCAGCGCTGGTTAATTGTCTCTGATTCCAGCTACCATTACGTTTATCGAGTA
>JANYCB010000015.1 GCA_025360485.1 Methylotenera sp.
GTTATGCGCACCCGCCGCAATATTGGCGCTTCTTCGCATCAAGTCAATTTCGTAAGGCGTTTTGATTAAGCGCTGCACATCAATCAACTGACGCACATCCACTATACTTTCTGGCGCAAAAACACCTGTGCGCGCTTGCTCTTTTACTTTATTTAGCCAGCCCGTCACTTTTATATCCCAATTACTACTGGCGCCTAAGCTGTAAAATAATTTGGATTGATTAGCCATTAATTTAGGCAACACTTCATCTAGTTGGCTGATTGAATACGCTTCATCAAAACCAAATTCATTTTTTGCGGCCTCAGGGCCATAGCGAAAACCATCCCAAATTTCGCGTTCTAAATCTTTATCGCGGCAAAGTAAAATAGTTTTAAGTGAACTGCCTGCAATCAACACTAACACTGATTCAGGCTCTTTAAAACCTGTGAGGTAATAAAAGTGACTATCAAAACGGTATGGGTAATGCGAATCGCGATTGCGAATCACTTCTGGCGCAGTGGGCAAAATAGCAATGCCCTCGCCCATCTTGGCTAGCAAATTGTTTCTGCGTTGTTGAAACTCTGTTAAGTCAAACATCATGGTCTTCCAAAGCTAGTAACCGCATTGACTGCGATTTTACGCAGAACGTTCATTGGTTGCTAGTGAATACAAGTTAAGTAATTGTTGGGCTTTGCAAGCTCAGCCCAAACCGACAACTCCACAAATCGGTTATTATTTTATTTATGATTTCCTGACTCCCCAAACTCAAATCGCGCTTCTTTTGCTTGCGAAAGGGCATAATTTATAAGCGGATACTTACCACCATTACGATAAACAAGCTGCCAACCCTTCATTTTGTTTAAAGGGGTACCACCAAAAGTCACGCTACTATGCTCTCTCAACATATTCAAGAAAATATCCACGACATCTTCATCACGCCCCTCAACACCAAAATCAGCTGCAATTTCATCAAGATTCCAAACATCTTGAATTAATAGCATATCTTCTTGTGTGGGTGTACCTACGATTAACAGTAGATTCTTATCTCCTTCAAAAGCAAACTCACATAACTTTTTAAGCTCTGGAAGTGTAATTCGTAGACTTGGCTTAATTTCCACATAGACATCAAACTCTGGGAGATAAAAATCAGGCAAATACGCTGTACCAGATGGCAAACTGAAACCTTCTAATTCGTACTCATAAGAAATTTGAGCCGTACTAAAAAACACAGCCCATCTAGCTTCTAAACGAGACCTGAAGCGATAACCATTATATTTAGTTTCTATTGGCTTTACATTATTCATAGCTTTCACACCTATCTTTTAGCTTTTTTGCAAACTCTCATCTAAGTTTTTAAGTCTCTCTGGCGTACCAATATCGTGCCAAACACCTTGATAATACTGGGCGGTGGCGGCATTAATGTCAATCGCTTTACGTAATAAAGGCGCGAGTTTTGCGGGTTGACCTTTTACAATACCTTTAAACAAATCCGGATGATAAACACCAACACCAGAAAACGTTAGCATTTGCTCACCTGTATTCACCAACATTCCATCATCTATCGCAAAATCGCCATTAGGATGTTGTTGTGGATTATCGACTAGCACTAAATGTGCAAGTTTTAAAGCATGCCCAGCACCCTCATGGCCATTAGTTTTAATATTGGTGGTCTGCAGGACAGTGCGTTTAAAGTCTATTTCGGTACTTTTATAATCAATTTCAGTAAAAGTATCACCATTGACGACTAAAAATGGCTCATCTCCCAAAAGATGCAAAGCATTAGCAATGCCACCAGCAGTTTCTAGCGCGACTTTTTCTGGTGAGTATTGAATATGCAAACCCCATTGCGCGCCGTTGCCTAGCGCTTGCTCAATCTGTTCGCCTAAATGCGCGTGATTGATGACAATATCCTTAAAACCTGCTTTGGCTAATCGTTCCAAATGCCAAACAATCAGCGGCTTGCCACCGACTTTTAGCAAAGGTTTTGGTGTGAAATCCGTCAACGGACGCATTCTTTCACCCCTACCTGCCCCTAGTATCATGGCTTTCATAAACTATTTTTATGGGCGATTCGCTGCGTTGCGTGCTCGCTCATTCCTTGCCTATAAACGTCATATGTCTTCGTCATTCGCTGTGCGGCGCCTTGCGCCTCATCCCATAAAAATAGTTTAACTTACAAAAAAATCACACCACATATTTCGGGCGCGGCACTTTGCCTTCAAGCGCATCCAGCAACCGCAACATTGGGCGGAGCTCTACATAACGCTCACACACTTTGCGTAAATAATGCATCACCAATGGCATGTCTTTTAAATAACCTTCTTTACCATCACGATGGTAAAGCCTTGCGAATATACCCAGCACTTTAATGTGACGCTGCGCGCCCATCCATTCAAAATCACGATAGAACTCGCTAAAATCCTGCGGCACTGGCAGGCCTGCTTTTTTAGCGGGCTCCCAATAGCGCACCGCCAAATCAATCACCTGTTCTTCATCCCACTGAATATAGGCATCTTTTAGTAATGACACCAAATCGTAAGTAATGGCGCCATGCACGGCATCTTGAAAGTCTAAAATGCCAGGCGTATTTTCATGCGTGACCATTAAATTACGCGAGTGATAATCGCGATGCACGGTGACTTGCCCTTGTGAGAGAATATTTTTATTAAGCGCATTAAATGTTTGTTGCAACCAGCCTTGCTGCTCGCTATTCATAGTAAAATCCAAGTGTTTAGCCACATACCAATCGGGGAAGAGTTGCATTTCACGCGTGAGCAGCGCCTCGTCATACGGCGGTAAATCGTGTACTTTGCTAGCCAGCTGCATTTTAATGAGCGCGTTAGTGGCATCCAAATAGAGCATTTGCGCTGTTTCATTATTAAGGTGGTGCAAATAAGTATCATCGCCTAAGTCGCTCAGCAACAAAAAGCCATTGCTTAAATCTTGTGCAATCACCTCAGGCACGTTCAAACCCGCATCTAGCAATAGCTTCGCCACTTTAACAAATGGCGTGCAATCTTCTTGCGGCGGCGGCGCATCCATGGCGACTAAGGTTTTATGTCCTAAATATTCACTCGGCAAATGCACGCGAAAATAACGCCTGAAGCTCGCATCGGCTGAGGCTGTCGTTAAAGTAAATGTTTGTCCGCCTAAACTATTTTTTAACCAAGTTTCTAATTGCTGTTTTCTATCCACCGCAAGCCTTTATAATATGAGTTTGTAAGCCAGTTTTTGATTGATTAATACCAGCATGTATGCGATTTTATCATTCATGCGTAAAATACATAAACTTAACAAATTTCTTAAACAATTTTTTAGCTAATTTTAATTACCTCATTGCATTACAACCGTTTAAATAAGAATCTCGCAAAGTATTTTTTTGCGCTTGCGGCTACAGTCTCTTTGTTTAGCTTCGGCATCACTTCATCCGCAGAAACACTCACGACTGAACTTGCTGAAGTACCAGCAACACTGCCGCCTGATGTGCTACCTGGCGCGATTCAAATTGAGGGCGATAAGCTTGATTTGTATCTAGACCGTAAAATGCGCGCGACAGGCAATGCCGAAATAAGCAAAGGCGATCAGCATATTTATGGCGATAGTATTGAATACGACGTGCAAAATGATGAGCTGAAGGTAGATGGTAATGCGCGCATTGATTTGGGTGACAGCGAAATACGCGGCCCAGCACTGAAAATGCGCCTGAGTGAAAGCATCGGTGAGATGCGTGATGCATCGGTAACACTCAATAAACAACCGAACCCCGCATTTCCAAAAGAACCCGTGCCACGGAATGACCCAAACGTGTATACGCAATCAAAACTACTTAACTCCCAGACCAGCCTGACTGACGACCCTAAACTATACCAAGACAGTTATCGTGAACCCGCCAAGCCTATCGGGTTAGCTACAGCAGACCCTAAATTTAATTCATCACGTGGCGATGCAAAAGCAGTATTTTTTGAAGGCCAAGATAAAAAACGCCTTAAAAATGCGCGCTACACTACATGCGAGCCAGGCGTGGACGATTGGTATATTAAGGCTAATGAAATCGTGCTGGATGATTACACGCAATCTGGCACCGCCAAAAATGCCTACGTGGAATTTAAGGGCGTACCATTGCTATACACGCCTTGGATGAGTTTTTCGTTTAATAACGAGCGTAAATCAGGCTTTTTGGCACCCACGGTCGGCACCACGACCAACAGCGGTTTCGAAGTTGCAGTGCCCTATTATATTAACATCGCACCAGATATGGACGCCACAGTAAGCACCCGTTATATGAGTAAGCGCGGACTACAATTACAGGGTGATTTTAGATATTTGGGCGAAAGCTATTCGGGAATCGATAGCCTCGAGTATTTGGACAACGACAGCTCATCTGGGAAGCGCCGTTACTACGCCAATATCAGCCATAGCCATAGCTTTGATAATGGCTGGTCGGCTGGCTACAATATTGAAAAAGTGTCGGATGACCAATATTTTTCTGATATGTCGACGCGCATTATTAACACTAGCCGAGTGAATTTACCGCAAGAAGGCCGCATAGATTATGTTGGCGACGTTTGGCGATTTAATGGCTTAGTACAAAAATATCAAACCCTCGATAAAGTCAATTTCCCTTATGAGCGCTTGCCGCAACTTACCCTTACAGCCGACAAAGAATGGGATTACGTTAACACCAATTTATACAGCCAATGGGCTTATTTCGATCGCAACAAACAATCGCCACTGGCTGCAACTGGTAGCCGCTTAACGATTTATCCCAGTATCAGCATGCCATTGACGCAATCGTACGGCTTTATCACGCCTAAAATCGGCTTGCACAGCACACTCTACAATCTTAAAAATAACAACGTCGCAATCAATGGCACAACGGTTAGCAATAATACCGATAGCCGCACCTTGCCCATTTTTAGCTTAGATAGTGGCCTGTACTTCGAGCGCGACTTAAATATCGTTAAAAATAGTTACACGCAAACCATAGAGCCGCGCTTATTTTACGTCTACATACCCAATCAAAATCAAGACTTGCTGCCGATATTTGATACGGGTTTGGCCGACTTAAACTTAGGTACTCTATTTAGTGAGAACCAATTTACCGGCAACGATAGAATTAACAATGCCAATCAAGTCAGTCTGGCCGTGACTTCGCGAATGATTGATACAGAAACTGGCATTGAACGTTTCTCTGCGACTATTGGCCAGCGCTATTATTTTGATGATCAAAACGTCACCTTGCCAGGCGGCGTAAAATCTCAAGGCAAACGCTCAGATATTATCGGCGCTGTCTCAGCAAGACTATCAAACCAATGGAATTTAGATGTTTCTTCTCAATATAATACCGATACCGGCGACTTTATACGTAACAACATCACCACACGTTATAATCCCGCCCCAGGACAGCTGTTTAACTTTAGCTATCTATATACCAAAGATACTATTGAGCAATTTAATGCATCAGGACAATGGCCTCTAAGCCGCGGCTGGTATGGTGTAGCGCGCTATAACTACTCTTTGCGTGACAGCAAACCGATTGAAACTGTAGCGGGCTTAGAATATGATGCGGGTTGCTGGCAGGCACGCGCCGTCATTCAACGCGTAGAAACTGCAACTGCAAACGCAAACTATGGTCTATTCTTTCAACTGGAACTTGGTGGTTTAGCTTCCATCGGTTCCAATCCACTTAACTTACTGCGTCGAGATATTCCTGGCTACTTAAGTTCAAGTGAAATCCCTAACATTTATAGGCAGCAGAATTACAACCAATGAAATTATTAAACCCCACTTTCAACATCTTTAAACTATTGATTTTAAGTAGTTTTTTTACCTCAATGCTTGCAATATCAGCAGAACCAGCCGCAACTAAAAAAACCAGTGAAGTTGTCAAGATGGATCGCATTATTGCAGTCGTCGATCAAAGCGTCATTACCGAGCAAGAACTCGCGGACCGCATTAAAACTGTTAGCGCGCAATTAGAAAAAAATGGCACCGAATTACCGCCACAAAATATTTTAGAAAAACAAATTTTAGAGCGCTTAATTGCTGATAGCCTGCAATTACAGTTGGCCGCACAAACTGGCTTAAAAGTGGATGACACGCAACTTGATAAAACTATCGAACGTATTGCCGCTCAAAACAAACTGAGTCCAGACGAGTTTAAGGCGGCGCTGGAAAAAGACGGCATTAGCATAAGTAAATTTCGCGAAGATATTCGCAACGAAATTACCATTTCCCGCTTACGCGAACGTGAAGTAGATAATCGACTTACTGTAACAGAAGGTGAAATCGATAATTATTTAACTACTCAAGCCAACCGTGGTGAGGATCAGGACGAATTTGAAATTTCACATATATTGATACGCACTCCAGAGGATAGCTCGCCCGAAGATTTGCAAAAAGCCAAAATCAAAACCGAGGATGTACTGAAACAACTCGCTAAAGGCGCAAGCTTCTCTAAGGTTTCTGCAGCAATGTCAGATGCACCAAACGCCCTAGAAGGCGGCGCTTTAGGCTGGAAAAAGGGCGATCAAGTGCCTACGCTGTTTCTAGACGCACTCAAAGCCTTGCAGATAGGCGAGGTTTCAAAACCTCTACGCAGTCCGAATGGTTTCCATATTCTAAAACTCACCAACCGTCGCGGCGCTAGCTCATCCACCGTAATTAACCAAACGCACACTCGCCATATTTTAATTAAACTAAGCGAAGTGGTTTCTGAAAAAGAAGCCAAACGTAAAATGGATGGCATTAAAGAACGCATTGATAACGGCACCAAATTTGAAGATATGGCGCGCCAATACTCTGAGGATGGAAGTGCCAATAACGGCGGTGATTTAGGCTGGGTGAATCCAGGTGACACCGTACCGCAGTTTGAAAAAGCCATGAATGAACTTAAAGTTGGTGAAATTAGCGCACCAGTGCTCTCGCCATTCGGCTGGCACATTATTCAAGTACTAGAGCGCCGTCAGCAAGATATGACGAAAGAAGCCGCCAGACTTAAAGCAAGGCAAGAAATTCGCACGCGCAAATCAGAAGAGGCCTATCAGGATTGGGTGCGCGAGCTACGCGACCGCGCGTTTGTTGAGTTGCGCTTAGAAGACAAGTTTTAATCTTCATCTGCCTAAGATGCTCCGCCTTCCACGCATTGCAATTACGTCTGGCGAACCCGCAGGCATTGGGCCAGATATATGCGTTTTACTTGCGCAACATAAAATCGCAGCAGAAATTACCGTTATTGGTGATGCCGGTATGCTGGCAGCTCGCGCTAAGCAGCTCAAAATTGATTCGCCTATCAAAAATGTACTGCACATCCCTACTGCAACACCAGTTACCGCTGGCACATTAAACTCCGCCAATAGCCAATATGTGCTTAATACACTTACTAGCGCAATTGATGGATGTATGAATGGCAACTTTGATGCGATCGTAACAGCGCCTGTGCATAAAGGTGTCATCAACGATGCTGGTATTGCGTTTACAGGACATACTGAATTTTTTGCCGAGCGCACCGATGCACCGCAAGTCGTTATGATGTTGGTTGGGGGTGGCTTAAGAGTCGCGCTTGCAACTACGCACTTAGCACTGAAAGATGTGCCTAGCGCCATTACCAGCGATAGTCTAGAAGTAACCATTCGCATATTGCACAAAGATTTAATCCAAAAGTTTGGCCTGCAAGCGCCGCGGATATTGGTTTCTGGACTTAATCCACACGCGGGCGAAGATGGTTATTTAGGCCGAGAAGAAATTGATATTATCAATCCTGTACTTGCTAAACTACGTGCAGAAGGCATGCAACTTATGGGCGCATTACCAGCTGATACACTATTCACCAAAAAGTATCTTGATAACGCTGATTGTGTATTAACGATGTATCATGACCAGGGTTTGCCAGTGCTTAAATACGCCAGTTTTGGCGCAGGGGTAAACGTGACTTTAGGTTTGCCGATTATTCGCACTTCGGTTGACCATGGC
>JANYCB010000017.1 GCA_025360485.1 Methylotenera sp.
TATGACTATACACAGACAAACAGCGATTAGTATCCGTAAGGCGTCATAATGATGTTATTCGAAAATGCTATACTTGACCCAAGTCCACAACAAAATAAACAACTTAT
This sequence comes from Methylotenera sp., assembly GCA_025360485.1. GTDB lineage: Bacteria > Pseudomonadota > Gammaproteobacteria > Burkholderiales > Methylophilaceae > Methylotenera_A. The sequence continues at coordinate 108 of JANYCB010000017.1, forward strand.
TAGTTGGCTACAAAACGCCAACGCCTACGAGAAAATATGTTACGCAACTACTATTTGCTTGGCTGATAGTTATCACACACGAATGCTTCAAATTCAATTTTGGAAGGCATACAAACAAGGTTATGTTTGGTTATTTCAAAAAAGGGTTAGTAAGGGTTCTTTAAGTAAATATGATTATATTGCATACAGGACCACTAAACAGTACGTCAATGTAGCTTAAACAAAAGGTTTACCAATGGCTAAAGACATCGTTAAAGCTAGCTCTAATCTGCCTGAATCGTTCGTTCCATTTACTGATTTACCAGATCATTTGAAAGACGAAAATGCTACTGGCATCAAGGGACTTGATTCATCTGATTTTAAGCTCCCACGAATTAAGTTGTTGCAGGCTCTTAGCCCCGAAGTTAGAGCTTATCCAGGCATCGCTATCCCTGGGCACTTCTGGCATACCGGCTCAAACACTTCTCTTGGTTCTGATTTTAAGTTTGTTCCTGCTACTGCAAGCAAACGAGTAATTTTGTGGAGTTCGCGTAACAATGGTGCTAAGCTTATTGCGTTTTCGCAAGATGGCCGTAACTGGACAAGCGGCGGCAACCAAAAACATCAAATCAACGTCAAAGGCGTGCCTAACCCCGTTACAATCGCTACTGGTAAAGACGTTGCATCCTCTAGGCTTCTTGAGTGGGGTTCTAGTAACCCTTCTGATCCAAAATCATCCCCCGCTGCAACACTCATTTATGAATATCTTGTTTATTTGCCTGATTACCCTTCTCTTTCCCCTTGCATGTTGGGCATGTATCGCACGGCTATCGACAACGCAAAAAAGCTGAATACGTCTTTGTTGCAAATGCGTAAGCCTATTTATTCTGTAGTTGTTGACTGTATTGCCGAAGAACTTCAAGACAACGGTAACGTTTGGAGCGTACCTAGCTTTAAACTTGCGGGCTGGGCTACTAAAAACGCCTACGTCATTGCTAAGCAAATGTCAGAAGAATATGACGCCTACACAGCTAACTACACTGCCGATGAGGTTGAAGGTAATTCGTCTTCCTCTAAGAGTAATGCACCAATTAAGGATGACGAAATTCCCTTCTAATTTGAAAGGAAACTAAATGACTGAAATAGTACCTTGCGTAACAAAAACAATCCGCATCAAAGGCAAACGTTGGAGAAAACTATTGGCTAAAAATTCACCTAAATCGGGCCACTCTGTACGGCGGGGTAACTCCCCGGCACCGTACACAAAATACAAGAAAGTGCCCTATCAGTATAGTTTTAAGCGTAAGAGAGTAGATTATTCACTTAGTAGCCCATCCGAAAGTCGCCAGCAAAAGAAAGCGGCTTAGTAGTTGTCTCAAGTAGGAACCGGGGCGAAAGCTCCGGTTTTACTTTTTGGAGTTTTATAATGTCAGTCGAAAATTTCCTAAACCTGTTGCGCAAAGATATACCTTTGGCCTATGATGTTGAAACAAACGGCCTCAAATGGCAAACTATGTTTGTTTGTGGCTACAGTATCTCCGATGGCGTGGATGCTTTTTATGTGCCTGTACGCCATGGCGGCGGCGGTAACATAGATAACCCTGAAAAATTCGAGGAAGAAGTAGCCAAAATTATCAATGAACGTACTAGCTTTTTGATCACTCACAATGGCAAATTTGACAGTCATTTTAGTCTCAATCACGGCATCGAGCTTGGCAACAAAATTCAAGACACGATGATTGCAGCGGCACTTTTGGATGAATACGCACGAAGCTACTCACTCAAAAACGTTGCAGGTAAATATCCGTTAATTCCACAAAAGAAAGATACAGAGCTTTATAAGCATCTTGCAGATAAATTCAACGTTGCGCCTAAAGCATCGTCTATGGGCGAATACTGGCGGCTAGCTGGCGATGATCCTATCGGAGCGGAATATGCTAGGTTCGACACGTTGACGACGTGGCACCTTCACAATGAGCAAAAGAAAGAACTGTACGAACAGCGCCTAGAATATATTTATGCATTGGAGAATAAGCTACTTCATGTTTTGCGCAAAATGGAACGGCGCGGGATTTATGTCAATCCCAGACAGCTTGACATTGCTAAAGCGCGTGTTGAAGAACTTCGCTTTGAATACTACGGTAAAATTCCGATCAATGATGATTTAACGCCTATGAACGTTAGGTCTAACAAAGACCTTGAAGCTTACTTTAAAATGCACGAATTGACGGACTGGGATTACACAGCCCCCACTACAAGACATCCTAACGGACAGCCGTCATTTAATAAGCTATTTTTGGGACAAAGCGAGGAAGGTAAAATACTTCTACAAGCACGCGGCCTAGACCATTTTGCGAATAGCTTTGTCGAACCTGCACAAAACTATATTTATAAAGATCGTATGTACACTAATTTCAATCAAACCTTGAGTGAGTTTGGCGGCACTAAATCAGGACGGTTGAGTTCTAACAATCCAAATATGCAGCAAGTGCCTAAGCGCGATAAATTTCTTGGCTCTATTTTTAGACGTATTTTTGAAGCGGAGAAAAACTATACATTTGTTGAATTTGACTATAGCCAGTGCGAGCCTAGATTGTTTGCTCACTACTCAGGTGAGCCTGTTTTGTTGGAAGGCTACAACGCCACACCGCCAATTGATATGCACAGCGTTGCAGCAAACTACATGAATATTTCTCGTGGTGTAGCTAAGAATTTAAACCTCGGACTACAGTACACCATGGGCATTGCAAAGCTAGCAGTGCAGCTTGGTATCCCAGAAGATGACGCTAGGCAGATGTACTACCGTTGGAAGCGCACGTTCCCCAAGGTGAGCGAGTTTACTAAATTAGCGGAGAACGTGGCTACACAGCGCGGCTATGTCAAAACAATCTTGGGTCGCCGTGCTAGATTCCCGGATGCACGTTGGTCCTACAGAGCCGCTAACCGCATTGTTCAGGGCGGGTCGGCGGACATTTTGAAGTACAAGATTGTAGAAATTGACGATTACATTGCACGTAACAATCTTGAAGACAAAGTAAAAATGATTTTGAATATTCACGATGCTATTTTGTTTGAGATCGCAGACGATATTTTGGAAGAACAAATTAAAGCTATCGAAAAGATTATGACTAGCGTTAATAACGAACCTTTCAATCTAAAACTACCTTTCACAGTAGACTATCATAAAGGCAAGAATTGGTCTGAGGCATCTTATGGCGAATGAATTAACACAAGATAGAGTTAAAAAACTATTTGACTACAACCAAGAAACAGGCATTCTAACCCGTCGTGGAGTGCAAAATTACTTAAAATATATTAGACGTAAAAGAGATATTATAATTGATGGTAAACTGTATAAAACGCACAGAATAATTTGGTTGTGGGTGTACGGTTCTTTTCCAAAATACAAACTTAAACGTATTGACGGCGATAAAC
>JANYCB010000055.1 GCA_025360485.1 Methylotenera sp.
TATTGCCTTCAGAAAGGCTTTAGGCTGACTTGTATTAGTTTGCCTCATCTTAAGCTATTAAGGCGCACTAGCTACAATGGTGTTGTAATGGGCAATAATACAATTTAGACGGATGCGTTTTTTAATTCGTAATCTTCATACGCATTAATAATTTTTTGCACTAGCGGGTGGCGCACCACATCGGCAGATAAAAAGTGCGTCATGGCGATGCCCTTAACGTTTTTTAATATTTTTTGTGCTTCTACTAAACCGCTTTTTTGGTGGCGTTGTAAGTCAATCTGCGTGACATCGCCTGTAATGACTGCTTTAGTGCCAAAGCCGATGCGGGTTAAAAACATTTTCATTTGCTCTGGCGTGGTATTTTGTGCCTCGTCCAAAATAATAAAGCTTTGATTGAGCGTACGGCCGCGCATATAGGCGAGTGGTGCGACTTCAATCGCGCCGCGTTCGAACATTTTATTCACTGTATCGTAACCCGCTAAGTCATAGAGCGCATCATAAAGTGGGCGCAAATATGGGTCAACCTTTTGGTTTAAATCACCTGGTAAAAAGCCTAACTTTTCGCCTGCCTCAACCGCTGGGCGCACTAGCACGATTCTTTTAACGCGATCGCGGCTCATAGCATCTACGGCGCTGGCTACTGCTAAATAGGTTTTGCCTGTTCCCGCTGGGCCAATACCAAAGGTGATGTCATGATCTTGAATTTGCTGTAAATATTCAATTTGTCTAGGTGTACGACCATGCAGATCGCCACGCCGTGTCATCAATACTGGCATGGCAGTATTGACATCTTCAGGCTTAAGCTTGTCGATTTCCACCAAGCCTAATTGCACGTCTTCAAGTTCGAGCGGTTTTTTAGCGCGCACATAAAAATTTTCAATCAGCTGCGCTGCAAGGCGCATATTATCTTGCGTGCCACTAATATTAAATGTGCTGCCACGGCGGTTAATATTCACTTCCAGCGCGGTTTCAATTTGCTTGATATTTTCATCTAACGCGCCACACAAGTTGGCTAAGCGCGCGTTATCTTCTGGTTGTAGGGTAATTTCCATCAGTGAATGCTTTCGTCAAATAACGCGCCTTTTAAGCGTTTTGGGTTGGACACATCAGTGATTTTCACGTTTACAAAAGTATTGATTAAACTCGCATCGCCAGCAATATCCACTACGCGGTTGTTATCCGTTTTTCCTGCGAGCAAGGTTGCATCTTTCCACGACAAACCTTCAATTAACACGCGCTGTGTGCTGTCTAGCATGGCTTCAGATATGGCTTTGGCTTGTTTTTCGTTAACGGCCTGCAATTTGGCGAGACGCGCTAATTTAGTGGCTTCTGGCATATCGTTTTTAATAAATGCGGCAGGCGTTCCGGGGCGCGGGCTGTACAAAAAACTAAAGCTGGCATCAAAACCAACATCGGTCATCAGTTTTAACGTCGCTTCAAAATCAGACTCGGTTTCGCCTGGAAAGCCGATAATAAAGTCAGATGTAAACGTTAAATTGGGGTTGGCAGTTTTAAGTTTGCGAATAATCGATTTGTATTGTAGCGCAGTGTAATTGCGTTTCATCGCCATTAAAATACGGTCAGAACCTGCTTGTACAGGCAAATGCAGTTGCACCGCCAGTTTTGGCACGTGTGTAAAACATGCAATTAAGCGCTCGTTCATTTCATTAGGGTGGCTGGTGGTAAAGCGAATGCGCTCAATTTGTGGGATTTCGGCAATCGTTTCAATTAACATCGCCAAATCAGCCTCGACGCCATCATATGCGGTGTGATAAGCATTCACATTTTGTCCTAAAAGAGTGATTTCTTTTATGCCTAACTCAGCCAGCTGTGCGGCTTCAGTCAAAATATCCACAAATGGGCGCGAGACTTCCTCGCCACGCGTGTAAGGCACCACGCAAAAACTGCAATATTTACTACAGCCTTCCATAATGCTTAAAAATGCGCTTGCACCTTCCACCCGCGGTGGCGGCAAATGGTCAAACTTTTCAATTTCGGGGAAGCTAATATCGACTTGTGACTGACCACTTTTTTGCTTAGCAGAAATCATTTCAGGCAAGCGGTGCAAGGTTTGCGGACCAAACACCACATCTACATAAGGCGCGCGTTTGAGGATGTTGTCGCCTTCTTGACTGGCTACGCAGCCGCCTACAGCAATGATTAAATTAGGATTTTTTTCTTTTAATGGAATAAATCGTCCAAGGTGGCTGAATACTTTTTCTTCGGCTTTTTCGCGCACTGAGCAAGTGTTGAGCAAAATCACATCCGCCTCATCCACGTTTTCAGTTTGCATCATGCCGTTGTCCGCATGCAGCAAATCCGCCATGCGTGATGAATCGTACTCGTTCATCTGACAGCCGAAGGTTTTAATAAAAACCCTTTTAGGCGGCGCTAATTTTTTTTTAATGGTGTTCAAAGTATTGAGGTTGAGCTTAAAGCATAATTTTAGCGTATTTGCATTGCGCGGGGTAAAATAGACTTGTCTAGTCACAGAGTTAAGCTCATAGAATTAAATTATGCAAGCACTTCCTATTTTTTATAAAATTAATAATCGTCATTGTGTTGTGATTGGCGGTGGTGATGTCGCGATGCGTAAAGTGAGTATGTTGCTGAAAGCGGATGCAGACGTGACTGTGATTTCGCCAGAAATTTGCCATGAGTTGCAAGAGTTAGTGACTGCGAAAAAATTAAAATATGAAAAAGCTAGTTTTGAAACAAATCAGCTGGATGGCGCATGTCTGGTCGTTGCTGCCACTGATGATGCGGCAGTAAATACGGCTGTTTCAATTGCTGCAAAAGCGCAGAATATTCCAGTCAATGTAGTGGATGCGCCTCATTTATGTACGTTTACCATGGGTTCGATTATCGACCGCACTCCTGTGGTTATTGCCATATCATCGGAAGGTAATGCGCCTGTATTGGCGCGCTATATTCGCACCAAAATTGAGACAATGTTGCCTGCGGGCTATGGACGTATCGCGGCAATTGCGGGCGAGTTTCGTGAGCAAGTCAAAGCAAAATTCGTCACAACCCAATTACGTCGCCGCTTTTGGGAGGATGTGCTCCAGGGCCCAATAGTAGAGAGGGTGCTGGCAGGACAGGAAAAAGCTGCACGTGAATTATTGCAAGATTTGATTGATGACAAGGATACTGCTGCCAGCAAGGGCGAAGTCTATTTGGTCGGTGGTGGCCCAGGAGACCCGGATTTATTAACGTTTCGTGCATTGCGTTTAATGCAGCAGTGCGATGTGTGCGTGTATGACAAGCTCGTCAGCCCAGAAGTGATGGAGTTGGTGCGTCGCGATGCAGAATTAATCTACGTCGGTAAAGAACGCGACCAACACACCATGCCGCAACAGGAAATTAATGAGTTGTTGGCTACATTAGCCCTGCAAGGCAAACGGGTATTGCGTTTAAAGGGTGGGGATCCATTTATTTTTGGGCGTGGAGGTGAAGAAATTGAAACGCTGATGGAACAAGGCGTGCCTTTTCAGGTGGTACCTGGCATTACCGCCGCCAACGGCGTCTCGAGCTACGCGGGTATTCCATTGACGCATAGAGATTACGCGCAGGCCTGCTTGTTTATTACAGGGCACCAAAAAGATGGCCGCATTGATTTAGATTGGGTGGCTATGTCGCGCCCCAATCAAACGGTGGTGATATATATGGGGCTAGTGGGTTTGAAGGAAATTTGCGAAAAATTGATTGCTCATGGTGTATCTGCTAGTATGCCCGCAGCGGTGGTGCAGCAAGGCACTACGCAAAAACAAAAAGTAGTTGCTGCGACATTGGCCGATTTAGCTGAAAAAGTGCTAGCAGCAGATATGAAACCGCCAAGTTTGACGATTATTGGCGAAGTGGTGAAACTGCGTGAAAAGCTGAATTGGTTTAACGTTAACTAGCATGTTTGGTTAGGCTTTATAAGGATATCTCATGTCGCAAGCAAGATTTAGAAAAAGCTTGGTAAGACGCAAAAACCAGACACAGTTTAATGTGTTGCTGCTAGGAGGTGACGCAAGTTACGCAAGCGTACTCAAGCAGGCCTTAGAAAGTCGTTTGCCAGTTGTTGTTACTGTTGTGCATACGCTAGAACAAGCAAAAAAACTTCTGCAGCAAAAATCCGAAACATTCTTTATTGGTATCACTAGCATTGATATTGCAAGTGTTTTAGATTTATCCGCGTTTAAAAATGTAGATCTTTTGGGTGAGTTTAACTTGCCTGTGATTGTGGTTGTAGATCAGTATGAAGATGAAATACGAGACCAACTGATAAAACGTCATGTGATTGATTACGTGGTGAAAGGCAATAAATTTGATAGTGCGTATATCTGCGATTTGATCGCGCGGGTGATTAAAAATTGCGATATCAAAGTATTGGTGGTGGATGATTCTAAGGTTTCCAGATTTATTCTCGAGAGAGAGTTGGCGCTGCAAAAATTTGAAGTGGTGCAATCTAAAAATGGTCTAGAGGCGTTAGAAAAACTGAGCGAATATCCAGATATCAAGCTGGTACTCGTCGACAGTAAAATGGCGGTGATGGATGGCTATACCTTTGTTGAGCAGGCAAGATACAACCATAGCAAAGAAGAGCTGATTATTATTGGCGTTTCAGGTTCATCAGACCCGCGCATTGCTGTTAAATTTCTTAAGGCAGGCGCGAATGATTTCATTGCCAAACCTTTTAATTATGAGATGTTGCTGTGTCGAATTTCTAGAAACTTAGACATGCTGGACGCTATAGAGTTAGCCAGAAGTTTGTCTAATATAGACTATCTAAGTGGCTTATATAATCGCCGCTATTTCTTTGAGCAAGGTGGCAAATTACTTGCTTCACTTGAAGCTAATGGCCAAGCTAATGGTCCGTTAACGGTAATGATGATGGATATCGATAATTTTAAAAAAATCAATGATGGGCATGGCCATGATGTCGGGGATTTGGTGATTAAAAATTTCGCCAATTTACTAAAAATTCACTTTCCAGGTGACATCGTGGCGCGCATTGGGGGTGAGGAATTTACGGTAATCAGCCAATCGCCACAATATTTAAAAAGCTTGAGTCGAGTGGATGCCTTCAGAAAGAGTGTTGAAAACGAGAAAATTCAATTAGATGGCATTACTTTGCAATATACCTGCTGTATTGGCGTTTGCAACGAAATAGGTGATGATTTGGATGGCATGGTGATACAAGCAGATAAAAACTTATACAAAGCTAAACAGGCAGGCAAAAATCAAGTGTGTGGCTAGTACTGAATTAACGCTGTATTGGTAAAGTTAATCTCGCCTCTAAGCCGCCTTCAGGGCGATTAATCAATTCCAAACTGCCTCGATGTAATTTGGCGATGCGGTTACAAATTGCCAAACCTAAACCACTGCCACCTTCGTTTTTGTTTCGTGCACTATCCATGCGTTCAAACGGGCGCAACAGCCGCTCTGCATGTTCTGCGGGAATGCCGGGGCCGTTATCGAGTATGCTAATAATAATTTTTTCGGCGGTAATCTTACTTTCTACGGTAACTTTGCCTTTAGAGTACGTGTAGGCATTGCCAACGAGATTATCCAGCAAACGTTGCATGGCAAGCGGCCGTAGTGGAATAAAATAGGTAGAAGAAAGTTTTAGTTGTAATTCACGGCCCGCGCGAGCTTGACGCTCGGCTAGTGATTGCAGTAGCACATTAATATCCATCATCTTGGTGGGTTCGCCTTCTACACCGCGTACAAAATCCAAAAATTGATGAATGATATTGTCCATGTCGGCAATATCTTCAATCATGCCCGATTTCAAATTTTCGCAGCCTTCATCTGGCAGCAGTTCTACTGCGATGCGTAATCTCGCAAGTGGTGTGCGTATATCGTGCGATACACCTGCAAGCAATAAAGTGCGTTCATTATCCAGCCGCACCAATGATTCGGCCATGCTGTTAAAAGTTTTGCTGACTTCCTGCAGTTCGTCCATGCTGTCTTCAGGCAAACGTGGCGCAGGTTCGCCGTTGCGTAATCTATCGGCGGCTTGTATTAATAAATTGAGCGGGCGATTAATGCGCGCGGTAATCAAATAGGCGCCTAGCAAAGATAACAAGCCAATCAAAGCACCCCACCATAGCCAGTGCCAAGGGAAAGGTCTATCCACTTGAATTTTAGGAATGACTACCCAAAAATCATCTTGTTCGACATTAAAGCTAATCCACAATCCAGGAATGCCATAATGGTTGACGGTAATAATGGTTTCTTCACCCAAGCGCTCACGGATTTTTTGTGCAATAAGATTGATGAATGGATCTTGGGGTAGAGGCTCGATATCCTCCATAAAATCAGCCGCATAAACACGCACACCTTCGCGCCCTGACAATTCGGTCAATAAGGCCAAACGCCTATCTTCGTGTGCGGCAATGAGTGACGCACGCGTGTAATTGACAATGGTAATGGCTTGCAAAGCCGCTGTTGTTGCGCGTGGCTCACGATCAAAATAGTCGAAAATTTTAAGCGATGCGTAAATACTTATCGCCAGTAGTAAGGCGATTAGCAACATCAAGCGTGCTAGTAATGTGCGCGGAAGATACTTCAAGGCGGTGGCTAGAGTTTGGTTTTAATGCAACACTTTAATGTGTCGTTTCACCATCGGGAATAAACACGTAACCAAAACCCCACATGGTTTGCAAATAGCGCGGGTGACTTGGATCAGGCTCAACGATGCGGCGCAAACGTGAGACTTGCACGTCGATACTGCGGTCAAATACATCCAACTCCCGGCCGCGCGCAAGCTGCATCAATCTATCGCGCGAAAGTGGCTGGCGCGGATGTTCTGTAAACACTTTAAGTAAAGCAAATTCGCCGCTGGTGATGGTAATTTGCATGCCGTTACGGCTGAGGCTACGCGTCGATGGATCGAACACGAACTCACCAAAACTAAAGCTTTCCAGTTTGCCCACGTTTTCAGATTCTGGGCTATGCTCATGACGGCGCAATACCGCGTTAATGCGTGCTAACAATTCGCGCGGGTTAAATGGTTTGGGCAAATAATCGTCTGCGCCCATTTCTAGACCGATGATTCTATCGACTTCGTCGCCACGCGCGGTGAGCATAATCACTGGCGTAGTCACATTATTGCCACGCAAACGTCGACAAATGCCCAAGCCATCTTCCCCAGGCAGCATTAAATCTAGCACTAGCAAATCAAAGTTATCGGAGCTCATGGCGGCATCCATTTCTTTGGCATCGGCCACTGTTTTAATGTTAAAGCCTTGCTCGGTCAGGTAACGTTGTAGCAACTCGCGCATGCGCACATCATCATCCACCATTAGTATTTTTTTTGCAGTTTCGGCCATGGTTAAGTTCTCAAACGTTTGAATAAATGTTGTAATAAGTTTAGTATAAGTTTTAAGGTTTAATAAAGCTAGAATTTAGGAACTTTTATTCAGAGATAGTATCAAAATTGACAGCAGTTACAATTGGTTACAATTGTGATGTGATATGAAACACTACATTTACAACCTTAACTCATAGTTATTAATTCGGAAAGATTTTAAACTAATTTAATTAATGGGACCTCTGTAAAAAATAATGGTTTATAAAGCTCAATCTTATTTCATTATCCCACTAGTGCTTTTTCTAATAGGGATGACAATGTCTTTGTTAGCTTTGGCTGACAGTAAAAATTCATTACTTAGTGAAGAAAAACAAACTACTGAAGAAAAAGACTCGGCTGGTTTAGAGCAAACTTTAGAATATAATTTCAGCCCCGAAGATCGCGCCCGCTTGCGTAAAGCCTTGGCGGATTATTCTAAAACGACCGACCCAGAACATGACCAAATTGAGCATAAACGAAAAGCCATGAAGGAAAGCGTTGAAGAGCGCTTTAACTATTGCGATAAAGATAATGACGATTCAATAGATCGCGAAGAAGCAACGCAGTGTTTGCCGCAAATAGCGCGGCATTTTAGCTATGTGGACGTGGATGAAGACGGCGTGATTACATTAGATGAATTAGAACTGGCACAGGCTAAATCAGTTGAACGTCAAAAAGCGGCAGAAGCTAAGATTGAAGCAGAAAAAATTCAAGAAGCCGAGGCCGAAATTAAAAGTAAAAGTAAGGCAAAAGCCAATAAGCAAGCCCTCAACACCCGCAAACACCCTAGTTAGTAAAATCTAATCGTTTGTTAGTCTTGATTTTTTGAGCGTATAAGCTCACAGTCATCTTATGCCTCAGTTGCAAGACATTTCAGTAGAACTCATCACTAGCATTAACGAAATTTCGGCCACAGATTGGGATGCGTTAACGGATGGCACTCCTTTGTTATGTCATGCATTTTTAAGTGCGCTAGAAAATACAGGCTGTGTTGGCAAGGGCACAGGTTGGAATCCGCATCCGTTAATAGTGAAGCAAGGCTCGCAACTCGTTGGTGCAATGCCACTTTATTTAAAAAGTCATTCGTATGGTGAATACGTATTTGATTGGGCTTGGGCAGATGCCTATGCACGCAGCTGGCTTAATTATTATCCAAAATTACTGTCAGCCATTCCCTTTTCACCTATCACTAGCGCGCGCTTATTGAGCAAACAGCCTGAAATTCAGTTGCTGATGATAGAAGCGCTAGAAAACACGATGTATGACAATAAACTTTCCAGCGTACATGTGCTTTTCCCTGATGAGCTTAGTGCAAAACAGTTGGAGTCAGCAGGCTGGCTAAAGCGCAGCGGGGTACAATTTAGATGGCAAAACAAAAATTATGGTGATTTCGAAGAGTTTTTGACTACCTTAAGTCACGATAAGCGTAAAAAAATTCACCAAGAACGCAAAAAATTGCACAATGCTGGCGTAGTTTGCAGAGCGATTAAAGGTCAAGAGGTCACACAAAAAGATTGGGATTTTTTCTATCTTTGTTATTGCAATACCTACACCGAGCACCATTCTACGCCCTATTTAACGCGCGCATTTTTTGGTGAAATTGGCAACACAATGCCGCAAAATATTGTGTTAATTGTGGCAGAAATTAACGGTAAGCCAATAGCAAGCACACTTAATATTGTGAACAAAACAACGCTTTATGGTCGATATTGGGGTGCGATAAGTTTTGTATCAGGTTTGCATTTTGAGCTCTGCTATTACCAAGCGCAGATGTTTTGTATTGCAGAAAAAATTGATTTTTTTGAAGGTGGTGCTCAAGGGGAACACAAACTCGCGCGTGGTTTTGAGCCTCGTCCGACTTGCTCATATCACAAGGTTGCTCATCCCGATTACGAGTTGGCGATTAAAGAGTTTTTAGTGAGAGAATCCGAGGGGATTGTGGCATATACCAATGAGCTGGAAGAACGAAAACCATTTAAAGCAACTTAATGCCAATAAAACAATTTGTTTAAAGTCTAGGGCTTACTGAGTCTTGCAAGCTTTATTGCCTAACAATATAGATTAAAATGCTTAAAAAACTACAAAGATTGATACAACATATCAATTTGCATTTCATCAATTTCTATGGGATCTTCTGCATTTAAATTATTTATAAACGCTTCCGACTCTAAGGAAAACATGTCTAGTAAATTATTTGCGATAAACTTTGATTTCAATGGGGTTTCTTTTTTAAGTAAGCTTTTCATTTTATTCATTTCAAAAGTGGCTACAGTTACTTAGCAGCAATATGTATGCCAATAGTATTTTTGGAATAAATAACTTTAACCAATTGATTTTTAATGATTTATTTTTAATCTAAAAATCAAGCTGCTTAATAGTTGTTGTACGCTCAATATAAGTGTTGGTTTTTTGGCGAATGGTAAATAAACAACTACTTATCTATTTTTTTGTAGTTTTCCCCAATATTGAGGATATAGGGTTTTTATGTATTTTCAATTGAGTTATCCTGTGGCTTAATAGCACCATGGGTAAGATATTGACACACATAATTGCAGCAATATTGGTGACTTTTTATATGTCAGCCGCAAGGGCTGATATTTATGGTTATGCCGACGATGGCGGGGCGGTTTACCTTACCGATACACCGTCGGATGGCGACTATCAGTTGCTGGCAATAACACCTCCTGAGCCAATAAAAGCTGCCACAAATCTTTCTCTGCAACAACCGTCAGAAGAGGACATAAGTGGTACGACTTCTAAAGTCGTACAGTATAAAGATGAAGTTAATGTGGCGGCCGCCGATAACGGTGTAGAAGGCGCGCTATTGCATGCAGTGATTTCCGTTGAGTCTAATTACAATACTAGAGCTGTTTCGCCAAAAGGTGCGCGTGGTCTTATGCAGTTAATGCCGTTTACGGCCAAACGTTTCGGTGTGAATAACTCTTATGATCCAGGCCAGAATATTCAAGGCGGTGCCCGTTATTTGGCGTATTTGCTAAAATTATTTAAAAATGATTTTAGCTTAGCGGTTGCGGCTTACAACGCGGGTGAAGATGCGGTGATTCAGCATGGCAACAAAATACCGCCTTACCGTGAAACGGTGAATTATGTCAGTAAAGTAATGAGTATTTATAAAAAGCTGCGGTCAGCCTAATGCTGTATCAGCATTGATGGATTTAGCGAATATATGGCCACAAGCGCACTTCAGATTGTTCAGCGTGTAAAAGCGGACTGGGAGTTGGCTGTAGATTCAGTTCCGCAGCTTATTTGTGTTCTCCGCAAAGATAGTGTTGTTGTCAGGTCAAATAAAACCATAGAACAATGGGGGCTGGGCAAGGTCGGTGAGGTTAAGGGTAAATCGCTGCATGAGTTAATGCATCCAGACTGCCAGAGTGCAAAATGTTATCTGAAGCAGTTTTTAGCCCTGTCAAAAAAAGTAATAGCAACAGGCGAGGCTCTGGAATATAGAGGCCTAGACCGCATACTTGATCGAAATTTTCTTATTCAGTTAGTTCCAATAGGAACAAATGTAGGCCATATGACAGACCATATGGTGATAGTGTTTCAAGATATTAGCGAATTCAATCTAGCCAATATTGACTCAAAAACTGAAACGCATTGGAGCTTGATTGATGCTGACTTAGGCACTAAAACGTTCAGTATTCAAAAAAAGCTAGCACCATCGCAAAATAGTCTAAAGCGCAATCTTGATGTAGACGAATTGGATTTCAAAAGCATAGAAAAAATAAAACTGGAATGGGAATCGGCTGTGGATGCCTTGCCACAGATTATTTGTTTAGTGGATGAGGCGGGCGCTATAGTTAGGGCTAATCGTGCTATTGAACAATGGAAAGTAGGCGATGTTACCAAAGTAAAAGGCCGAAATTTGCATGAAATGCTGCATCCAGATTGCTCAAACCCAAAATGTTATTTGAAAGGTTTTAATCAGCTAATTACAGACGTATTGGTTACTGATCGAGGCACTGAATGTCGTGAGCTTGATACTAAGCTTAATCGGCATTTGCATTTTCAAATTAATCCATTTTCATCGCGGCAGCCGAAGCAGAATAGCTTGAAAAAACGCGGTTTGGGGGTTGTTTTAGTCTGCGATGTGACAGACATTAGACAAGCTGAACTTAAGATTGAGCACTTAAATTCTATGCTGGAAAAGCGTATTGAAGCAAGGGCGCACCATCTTCAAAAAATTAACCAAAAACTTAAGGACGAAATAGAACAACGCAAACTAGTTGAGATGGAGCTGAATGTTAGTCGCCAAAAATTCAGCCATTTGGTGGAGTTAATGAACGAAGGCATGGTGATACAAGATATGGAGCGGAAAGTAACTTACGCCAATAGGCACCTACTTAAAATGCTTAGCTTGCCTAGAGCTGAAGTGATTGGCCGCAATTTTAGCGACTTTGTCGATATTGATTATATTGAAGCCTGGACAGGTGGAAAACTTAAAAATGTGAAAAGTGTTGAATCATCCTATGTATTTAAATTAAAGGGGCGCGGCAGTAAAACACTTTGGGTAAAAGGTTCGCCACAGCCCTTGTATGATGGGGCCAAAAACTGTATTGGTAGTTACGCGGTAATTACGGATATTAACGACCAAATTGAAATTGAACAAAAATTATTGCGTACTGAAAGCAAACTTCGTTCTCTCGCCAAGCAGGTATTGTTTGTGCAAGAGCTTGAGCGTAAGCGTATAGCTTCTGAATTGCACGATGGTATTGGTCAAACGCTTTCGGCAATCAAGTTTTATGTTGAAAACAATATTAGTAATTTGAACGATCAAACAGTCACTTCAACAGTCAAGCAGTTTGAAACGGTGGTGCCCAAGTTGCAAGGTGCAATCGAAGAGGTTCGCAGAATCTCAATGGCGCTAAGACCATCCTTGCTAGACGACATAGGGGTACTTGCCACACTCAATTGGTTTTGTCGTGAATCAAACCTAGGTGCGCCAAATATCAAATTTAGTTTTGATAAAACGAATGTAAAGGAAGATGATATTTCTGCCAATTTAAAGACTGAAATGTTTCGCATTGTGCAAGAGGCTGTGAATAACGCGACCAAATACAGCAAGGCTAAAAATATAAAGTTAACCACCAAAGATGAAGCTAAGCAACTTCATTTAGAGATTACGGATGACGGCGTCGGCTTTGACTACGTGAAGATTGCAAGTCAGCAAGGATTTGCAGAATCAAAAGGCATGGGCTTGGTGAGCATGCGTGAACGTGTAGAAAATTCTGGCGGGCATTTCAAGGTGAACAGTAACGCCGAAGGGGGCACCTCGATAATATGTTTGTGGCCAAAAGAGAAACGCAGTTTTGTAGATAATCGTTCAGGCAATAGGGATAGGCGTTCAAGGAAAGTTTAGTTGAGTGTTTGGAATGGACTAACAATTGGATTTGCATTTCATAAGTTTGATTGGTAAACACTCATGTAATCTATGCAGTAAGCATCTGCTGTGCAATGGCGCTAGGCCTGAATGCATGAGCCAATATGATAATATAGGGCACGCTTCAATCTGTCGCCCTAAATTAAAATACGCTGGATGCCCTGCAGTTAAAATTGGTCATGCGTATGGCGTTTTTGTTGTCTTAGACACATAAAAGAAAGTGGGAGATATCTTTAAGATATGCAATATAAGGTTAAAGCAGCGCGTCATGGTGAAGGAATGGTCTATGTGGATATTGATGCCCTAACCAAGGATGATGCTATGCGCCAGGCGGCTGAGCGAGGCTTGACGGTATTGTCGTTGCGCGCGAATGAAGCATTTCTTAAGCGCCCCAAGCTATTTAACTCACGTTTCTCGCTTTCTTTATTTAGTCAGGAGCTGCTTGCCTTATTAGATGCGGGTTTGCCGCAGGTTGAAGCGCTAGAAACAATTTTAGAAAAAGAGCTTCGCAAATCCAATCATAAACTGATGGAATCCATTATCGCTAAGCTTTATGAAGGCAAATCGCTGTCAATGGCTTTGGAGCAGTTTCCAAAAGAGTTCCCGCCACTGTATGTGGCGATGATTCGTTCAAGCGAAAAAACTGGCAACATAACAGATTCACTCACGCGTTATATTAGCTACCAAGCACAAGTAGACGTGATACGCAAAAAAGTAACCAGTGCCTCTATTTATCCTGTGTTTTTGTTGGGCGCTGGCGGGTTAGTGACCTTGTTTCTAATGCTATATGTGGTGCCAAAATTCAGTGTTATATATCAAGATTTGGGTCATGATTTACCTTTCTTCTCGCGTATTTTAATGCAATGGGGTCAGTTGCTAGGAAGCCACAAGCCACTAGTGTTGACTACTTTAGTGTTGTTGTTGGTGGGGGCTTATTATGCAATTACGCATCCGATTACACGCGCTTGGGTGCTTAAGAAAATTAAAACAATTCCTAATATCGGTAAGCGTATTCAGATATATCAACTGGCGCGCTTTTATCGCACCTTTGGTATGCTATTAAAGGGCGGTGTACCAGTAGTGCCTGCCCTAGAGATGGTGTCAGGCTTGTTGCAGGTCGAACTTCGCGAACAATTATCAAACGCAACCAATAGCATTCGCGAAGGTAAGCCCGCTTCCGCTTCGCTGGAAAAATATGGGCTAACTACACCGATTGCCACACGTTTGTTGCGTGTGGGCGAGCGCACCGGTAGGCTAGATGAGATGGCTGACCGTATTGCAACCTTATATGATGATGACATGGCGCGCTGGATTGATTGGTTTACCAAACTCTTTGAGCCAATCTTGATGGGCTTTATTGGTCTAATTATTGGCATGATTGTGATTATGATGTATTTCCCAATTTTTGAACTGGCGGGTAGCATACAGTGAGTTTAGATAACAACATAGCGATGATTCCACCAGCCACTCTGCAAAAAGCACGACTGGATGCAGAGCGCTCGCACCGTCATTTGGTGGAGGTGCTGGGCGACATGACGGGGCTTGAGCAACCTGCCGTTGTACAAGCGCTGGGGCAAACGTTTCATTACCCCGTGTTAACTATGTATGACCTTAATCGCTTGACGCCAGCTTTTGATGTGATTGATTTCCCTAGCGCTAATGAGCGCGAATCTATCGCCTTCCGAGATGAAGAAAATCAACTTTTTATCGTATTTGGTAATCCTTTCGACGTAAAACTACAAAGCTGGGCAGAAGACAATATTCAGGAATTATTTACTTGGCATTTGGTGCATCCGTCAGACATTAGCGCGTATTTAAGCAGGCAAGAAGAAGGCATGCGCGCGATGGATAGTGTGCTGGATTCTGGCGAGGATATGGCAAGCGCGGTAAAAGATGTGCAAGAGCTTTCCATCAAGAGCATCAGCGAAGATACCAGCCCAGTCATTAAACTGGTGCATTCGACACTCTACGATGCGTTGAGAACCGAGGCCAGCGATATTCACCTAGAGACCACTAACAACGGGTTAGTAATTAAATATCGCGTGGATGGGGTACTTAGTACCATTGGCAGCGCAGATGGCCAGCACATCGCAGAGCAAGTGATTTCGCGCATCAAGGTAATCTCTGAGCTGGATATTGCTGAAAATAGAGTTCCGCAAGATGGCCGATTTAAGGTATCCATGCGTGGTCGTGATATTGATGTTCGCGTTTCTATCATGCCGAGCATTTTTGGCGAAGATGCTGTGCTACGTATATTGGATAAGCAAGCACTGACAGACCAAGTGAAGGGCTTACGTTTAGATTTTCTTGGCTTTGATGAAACTTCTATCGCTATTTTACGCAAAATGGCGAATGAACCTTACGGCATGATGCTGGTGACTGGCCCGACTGGTAGTGGTAAAACCACCACACTATATGCGGCAATTTCTGAAATCAATCATGGTGAAGATAAGATTATTACCATTGAAGACCCAGTCGAGTATCAATTGCCTGGCATTTTGCAGATTCCAGTGAATGAGAAAAAAGGCCTCACCTTTGCACGAGGCTTGCGTTCTATTTTACGACATGACCCCGATAAGATTATGGTGGGCGAAATTCGTGATCCAGAAACCGCGCAAATCGCCATTCAATCGGCTCTTACAGGCCATTTGGTGTTTACTACGGTACACGCCAACAATGTGTTGGATGTGATTGGACGCTTTATGCACATGGGCGTGGATTTATATAACTTTGTTTCAGCAATTAACGGCATATTAGCGCAACGCTTGGTGCGCGTAAATTGCACGCAATGTGCGGTGTCAGAACAGCCAGATGAAGCTTTGCTAAAAAGCTCTGATTTGACGCATGAACAAGTTGCTCACTATAATTTTAAGGTGGGTAAAGGCTGTGGCCACTGCCGCGGCACAGGCTATAAAGGGCGACGTGCCATTGCCGAGCTCTTATCATTAAATGACGAAATTCGTGAAATGATTATTGATCGCGCACCCGCTAGGCTGATACGTGATGCTGCGCAACGCAACGGCACGCGATTTTTGCGCGAAGCTGCGCTAGATTTAGTAAAAGATGGAGTGACAACTTTGCGGGAGATCAATCGTGTTACCTTCGTGGTCTGATAGTCTGCAGATTGTACTGACGCCAGAGCGCGTGACACTCGTGCTTAAAAGCGCGGGCTTTAAGCCGCGCGAGCTTTTTAGCAAATCAATGCCATGTGTGGCAGCGGAACACGGTGAGCACGCTTGGCAGCCCGCACTGCGGGCAATGAAGCAATTACTGCAGGAGAACAAATCCAGCGCAGTCAATTCTGCTGTGATGCTTTCGAATCATTTTGTGCGTTACCAATTGATCAAAACCCAGCCAAATTTAAGTACGCATGAGGAAGAGCAAGCTTTTGTGCGCTTTTGTTTTTCTGAAGTGTACGGTGATGAAGCCAATCATTGGGCGCTACGTTGGGGCCCGGGGTTGGATGTGGCGCCGCAAGTGGCGAGCGCAATAGATCAACTACTAATCGACCAAATTGAAGAAACTTTAAATACGTCAGGCGCAAAACTCAGCTCTCTACAACCCTATTTAATGGCCGCATTTAATCATGTACGCCAGTTTATCGATGTTAAGCCAAACTGGTTTGTGCTGATCGAACCAGGTAGTGCCTGCGTAAGTTTTTTGCGAGATGGCGATTGGCAACTATTACATTCAAGTCGACTAGGCACCGATTGGGCGGCCGAATTGCCTAGGGTTTTAGGGCGCGAATTCCAGATGGCAGGCCCTGCTGGCGAGGGCGGTCAGATGTTGCTTTGTTTACCTGGTTATATTGATCATAAACGCTTGGTGCCAGAGAATCACACGCTGCGTATTTTAACCATGACACCAGAAATGCTGCTTCAGGGTGCGGTGCAATCGGTAGTTGCTACGGGGGTTAAATAATGCGTACCTTACGACTGGATTATCGTGACGACAATGGCTTACGCAAATTTTTTGGACTGCTACTTTTGGCTGTGGTGTTGCTGATTGCACTTGCGATTGGCTGGTATTTTAGTTCGCTACGTCAGCAAGCAAGCCAATTACAGGCTTCGGTAGATAGTATAAACAATCAAATCAATGGGCAGTCTGCTACCAGTGAAGTGAGCAACTTACCGCCACAAAAACTGGCAGAAGTGATGAAATTTTCGAACCACACCATTCATCAACTTAATTTGCCTTGGGATGTGCTTTTTATTCAACTGGAAAAAGCAAAAGGTGAGGGTGTTGCTCTATTGGGCGTGGAACCCAATGTCAATACCTCTGTGATTAAAGTGGTGGGCGAAGCTAAAGATTATGCGGCCATGCTGAAATATGTGCGCAGCTTATCTGAGCAAGGCGTTCTGCATGGCGTGTATTTAACCGACCATAAAATGGATGATCAGAATCCCGATAAGCCTATTCGATTTAGTTTGGAGGCATCATGGGCATCGAAATGACCTTGAAGCGTCTGAAGTCAGAACTAACGGCTTGGGGCAGGCAATTAACTTGGCCATGGCTGGCTGCATTTGCTTTACTTGCGGCGTGTATTGGTTTTTATCTTTCGGTAGTAATGCCAACTCGACATCTAATAGGCGACCTCAAAACACAATTCAGCACGCTCCAGCAAGACAAAGAACACTTGAAAGAGACTTCTCAAGGTGTAGCCCGCAGCGCGCCAGCTGGTCAGCTGGAGTCGTTCTATCAAGGGTTTCCTGCCGAAAACACGGTACCCGATGCGCTAGAAAAAATGATTAAACTCGCGCAAACAAAAGGCATCAACCCTAAACAGGCGGAATACCGCATTATCAGAAATAATCCAGGGGAGCTTTTGAGTTATCAAATTACTTTGCCAATAAAAGGGCCTTATCCAAAAATTATGGCATTCGTATTTGAGGTGCTGGCAAATGTTCCAAACTTGTCACTCGATAACGTGAGTTTTCAGCGGCAGAAAATTGGTGATAATGTAATTGAGGCCACATTGAAGATGACCTTGTATATTAAGCGCGGGGGGTAACCAGTTGAATACTAAACAACGTTGGCTTGCCATTGCTGCCTTTGGGTTAATAGCGTTAATATTGGCTGTAAAGGCACCTGCTCCAGAGGATGAAACGCTTGCGCGTAAGGCGGGCGTTCGGCCGACTTTTGTGGATAATCGTACAACAAATCAGCCAGCAAATACACGGGATTTAGCGCTTGATAAATTGCAAGCGCGCCACATGGCAAAGTTTGATAAAGATGACTTGTTCCAAAGTAAAACTTGGTACGTGCCACCACCGCCACCGACGAAACCAAAGTATGTTGCACCTCCGCCACCAGAGCCACCATCGCCACCAACGGCGCCACCATTGCCTTTTAACTACATGGGTAGTTACCAAGAGCTGGGTGCTAAGCTGGTGATATACTTGGCGCGAGGAGATAGGCTATATGCAGTTTCGCCTGGTGATACGATAGAAGGCACCTATAAAATTGAGGGCGCAAATGGCGGCCAGCTTGCGATTATGTATTTACCATTGAATATTAGACAAAACTTAAGAATCGGAGACCGATGATGATTTCTTCACAAGCTCAGGATGACAAACACGCATCCTTACCAAACCACCATTCTTGGCCAGCTCGATTATTAGCCAGTTTGGTTATTGTGACGTTTCTTACTAGCTGTGTGTCTGACCCTGCGCATAAGGCGGCACTAAAAAAAGCGAAAGAAGGCCCAGTTGAAGAAGGTATCGCTAAGCTGAAAGAGTCTTCTGCGAGTCAGCCAGAAAATCAAGGCTACCGTGTAGACTACTTGCGCGAAAGAGATCGTGCAGTTAATCAATCTTTGCAGGATGCTGAGCGCTCGTTGAATAGGGGTGAATTAGACATGGCCGAAAGCATTTATCAGAACGTATTGAGTATGGACTCAGAAAATGCGCAGGCAAAACTTGGCTTAGCAGAAGTCGATCGTGGTAGACGCCATGCGGAAGCGATTAGTGCGGCACAAGATGCGATGAACCGTGATGATTACGAAGCTGCGCACTTGGCGCTACAACCCGTGTTGATTGAAAATCCACAAGATATTGAAGCACAAGACCTCAGTCGTCAGATTGATGCAGCCAGGTACACAAATAGTACTTTGAATCAGATTCCAGAAATGGGTGCGGCCTACAAAAAACCCATTTCACTACAATTTAAAGATGCCAATCTTAAAATGATTTTTGAGGCAGTATCAAAAACAACAGGGCTTAATATTTTGCTGGACAAAGATATTAAAAGTGATCTTAAAGCCACCGTTTTTGTTAAACAAGCATCGGTAGAAGATACGATTAACTTGATATTGATGCAAAACCAACTAGAAAAGAAAATCTTGAATGAAAGTACGCTCTATATTTATCCAGCGACACCTGCAAAACTGAAAGAACATCAAGATTTGGTGATTAGAACTTTTCAGTTGACCAATGCCGACGCTAAACAAATGCAGACTTTACTGAAAACGATGATTAAAGCCAAAGACGTATTTATTAACGAAAAATCCAATTCGATAGTGATGCGAGATACGCCTGAAGCGGTTGTTTTGGCGGCAAAACTCATTGCGGCACAAGATGTGAATGAGCCTGAAGTGATGCTGGAAATGGAAGTGTTAGAGGTTTCGCACACCTTAGCAACACAGATTGGTATTGATTATCCAAATCAAGTGTCATTCACAGTTGGGGATACTGTACAGACCTTACAAGACTGGAGGCATATTAATAGAACTAAGATCAATGTGTCGCCGGGGGGGTTAGGGATAACACTTAACCTCAAGAAACAGGATGGTGATGTGAATACGCTGGCTAACCCACGTATTCGTGTACGCCAACGCGAGAAAGCCAAGATCCTGATTGGTTCTAGGTTTCCCATTATTACCAATACCGTTACGCCATCCACTGGTACTCCAGTTGTGACAGGCAGTATTCAATATATCGATATTGGCTTGAAGTTAGAGGTTGAGCCGGATATCCATATGGATGGCGAAATAGGCATTAAGACCGCATTAGAGGTGAGTAGTTTGGGGGATACTATAAAAAGTGGCTCAGGTGCTAATGAAACTACAGCACCCGTTGTGAATACGCGCACCGTAAATACAGTTTTGCGTCTTAAAGATGGTGAAACTCAGGTCTTGGCAGGGTTAATTAACAATCAAGATATTGAAAGCGCTAGTAAGGTCCCAGGTATAGGTGATATCCCTATCTTTGGGAGATTTTTTTCCAATAACAAAGTTAACAAAGATAAAACCGAACTAATTTTGGCGATTACTCCGCATATTATCCGCAATATTCATCAGCCAGATGCTGATATAGCCTCTTATTGGTCTGGTACTGATGGTACGGTACGTAGCAGACCCATTACGGTTGAAAAAATGGAAACTATTAATATGGATAGTAAAGCATTTGGTTTGCCGCCAAACTCGGCTATCAATACCCAGCCTTTGCGTAGCACGCGCCAAGCACCAGAGGCTGCTCCGATGGTTGATACTGCTCCAGTAGATATGCAAAACCCTGCGCTGGAGCCTGTCACCAAGCAGCCTATCGTGGTACCGCCAAGTGGATCAGTCACTGCGCCTACAAACGCTGCGGCTAAAAATGCAGCTGCGGCACCATCACCACTGGCGCCTGCAACACCGCCGCCAGCGGCAACCAGCGATGGGGTTGGTGTGCCTTACGTCGTACCGCGCAGTCCTAGTACTGTCTTAACTGAGTAGATTAATATGCGACGTTGGGAGCTTAACGCTTACTAAGTATGAGACCCTATGGTAGCTTACGGTTAAGAGGTTTTACCCTCATTGAGCTGGTGGTATCACTGGCCATTTTGGCACTGATTGCCACTATGGCTTTGCCCATGGGTGAAGTCATCGTGCAGCGTAATAAAGAGCAAGATTTGTGCAAGGCGCTACGCCAGATTCGCGAAAGTATCGATGCCTATAAACAGTCATATGATGATGGGCACATTCTAAAAAAAGTGGATGCCTCTGGCTATCCGCCAACCCTCGCGGTACTGCAAGAAGGAGTGGAAGACGCTAAAAGCCCAGAAAAAAAGATGATTTATTTCATTCGCAGGGTTCCGCGAGACCCATTTGCCCCAACAGATATACCTGCTATTGATACTTGGCAATTGCGCAGCTATGATAGCAGCGCAGATAGTCCTCACAGTGGTGACGATGTTTTTGATGTCTATTCTTTAGCACAAGGCAATGGCTTAAACGGTATACCCTATAAAGATTGGTAGATATGCCCAACAAGAATAAATATTTTAAGGGATTTACACTCATTGAACTGTTGGCAGTGATGGTCATTATTGCCTTATTGTTGACCATTGCAGTGCCTAAATATTTCAGCAGTGTTGATCGCTCGCGCGAAGCAATATTGCACCAAGATCTAGCAACCATGCGCGAAGCGCTCGATAAATTCTATGGCGATACGGGTCAATATCCAGATCAGCTGGAAGATTTGGTCACACGAAAGTACCTACGTAGTATTCCGCGGGACCCCATTACCGAAAGTGACGCTACTTGGATAATAGTTGCGCCAACCAATGATGCTAAAGGTGCGGTTTACAATGTTAAAAGTGGTGCACCAGGAAATGGTTTTGATGGAACAGCCTATTCCGACTGGTGACCAAATACAGCCTAATCGGTTGGCTATACCCTATAAAAATAAAGGTTTTACCTATATAGGCGTGCTTATTATTTTGGCCGTAATGATGACTGCGCTAGGTGCTGCAACCGAGATTTGGCATAGCGTAATGCAGCGCGAAAAAGAGCAAGAGCTGTTGTTTGTGGGCCACCAATTTCGTGATGCCATTGGTGAGTATTACGCACGATCAGGTAACCGCTTTCCACCGAATCTGGAAGCATTGTTAGAATCTTCTGACCTAGGTGCAAAAAAAGTAAGATTTTTGCGCAAGATTTATATTGACCCGATGACGGGGGATAATAAATGGGGTTTGGTGACTGGTTTAGATGCCAAAGTGACAGGTGTTTACAGCCTTTCGGAAGAAAAGCCTTTTAAAACCAGTGGCTTTATTGATGCGGATATTGAGCTAGAAAAAGCTAAAACTTACGCGGATTGGAAATTTGTCTATTTAGCTAAGGTGCCAGGGCAGGGTTTAATTAAGGGTGCTGTAAATGGCATTGCAAATAGTACAGTAAATGGCTCTGCAAACGGCGCTGTACAGGTAGTGCCTAGGGTGAGATAGCGTTTTGAAGATGGTTTGATAAGTGGCGCATTTGGTTAGCTGACAAATAGTGTAAATGTTTTGTGTAGGCGTAGAATAGAGCAATGCGAAAAAAATATCGACTATTGATTGTTGAAGACCATACTTTACTGCGCGATGGGTTGAGCACCATGATTGCGGCAGACCCTGAGCTGGAAATCATAGGCGGAGTGGATAACGGCTTGGATGCAGTCAGACAAGCAGTTGCACTTAAGCCGGATTTGATTTTAATGGACATCAATATGCCCGTGATGAATGGTACTGAGGCGTTGATGGAAATCAAAAAACGAAATCCTCGTATTAAAGTAATGATGCTTACGGCACATAAGGCTGAGGAATATATCCGCGATTGTTTGCTTGCAGGGGCAGACGGTTATGTGCTTAAACATGCGACGCGAGATGAGCTGTTAGCCGCCATCCATAAGGTGCTTAGAGGCAAGACTTACCTCTCACCTGAGGTCTCTGAACAGATTGTAAGTGGCTATATGGGTAGCGGTAATGGCTCTTCCACCCAGTCAGCGTGGGAGACGTTATCTACGCGCGAACGTGAGGTACTCAAACTGGTTGCAGAAGGAAATACCAATAAGAATATTTCTATCTTAATTTGTATCAGTATTAAGACGGTAGAAAAACATCGTTCAAATCTTATGAAAAAACTTAATGTTCATAATTCTGCTGCCCTTACCGCTTTCGCTATCGAAAAAGGTTTGCTCACTCAAGGGTAATTTTCGCTATTCAATTGCACTAAATCTGTTAGAAAAATTCGCTTAATATCCTGTAAGTTGACGTAACTTAATCAGCTTGTCACTTCTCATAAAAATCTTAACACTGTGCCTTTAAGTGTAAGCGGCAGTCTCAAACATTCAAAAAATAATCACATAAAATCAATTAGTTAATTGCAGCTTCAATGGCTCGATTAATCTTAATGTTTTTCACAATAATGATATTTTCCAAGTTTATTGAGATCGTAATATTTCATAATAAGTTAGTTCAAAAAGACACTTTCCCAGCGTCAAATTTCTACAAACCTCGCAAATCGTAAGCAGAGCTTGGTTAGTCCGAACGGGCTATTGTTGCCTTGCTAGCCCAAATGTTCTAATCGTTGAAAATTATAAATGTAAGTCAATGTTGTTTAAAAAAGGGGTTTAATATGGACGCGATTCGGAAAGTGCAAAAGCTCACATTTGGTTTGTGTGCATTTGCAGGATTGATATTAAACGCTGGTAGTGCTTTTGCCGGCGATGGGTGGGGTGATTTTACATTACCTGATGGTTCTAACAAAAAAGTACCAACGTTCTATGCTAACAGCCCCTCAGGCATGCTTTCTGCGACAGCCTGTTTTGATTCTGCTGGCAATGCAATTACTCCGACACCAGGTTCTGCGTGTGATACCGGTAAGGCGATACAAAAATTCGTTGATCCATTACCGCCGCTTGCAAATCCTGGTGGCTTTTCCCTGAAAGATGGAGTCACTTCAGTGGCTACACCAATGGGAAAATATATCCCTGTGGCAGTTCCTACAAAATGGATTAACACGCAAGGTGTAACAACAAGTGATGATTATTATGAAATTGCTGTCGGGAAAGAACAAAAACAAAATAATGACGGTATTAAATATGAAAAGGAAGCACTCATTATTCGTTCATACGCACATATGAATAAGATTAAAACATATGTGCAACATATCATTAAAGAATGTAATTCTAATATTGCCAATGATATTACTAGTATCATCCCCCTGTTCAAAAAAGTAACTCACCCGTACTTTTAAGAATTTAGAAAATGTGAATAACTTACCACTAGAAATACGATTTGACGCTCCCGTTTAAACATCCTCCTAATCTCCTATCTTCTTTTCACCATCCTGAGCCCCGCCTTGTTAGAATATCACGTATGAGCTTGGTCAACAGGCAATATCCTGGGCGTAGAAGTAATTACTGGATTGCTTGGTAGCTGTAAACGATGAGTTTTGGTGCGCAAGTTTGTAAATATTGTGTGCTAATTCAGAGTTTACCCTACTTGAATCTTATTGTTTATTCGCATTTGTCTCTGAGATCTTTGTTCTCTGTTGTTATCTTTCCTCTTGGGACATGTAGTAAAATGTATATTAGAACGTGCATTTTCCTTGTAGTTCGGTTGGCTTCATGTAGTTTGTGCTTCGCGATCACTCGTGCATTGAGTCATTAATTCTTCGGGTAAATGGGATTGAAAGGTACATTCGTCGTCCAGATAATATTTCCCACTCTCTAGCTGGTGTTGTTACACTCCCTCTCGAATGTGCCTTGTTACCAACCCATGATGGCACGCCTATGCTTCGTGAAGATAGGGACCGATAGAGATTTTGTCAAAATATCTGCACATTGATCTTCTGTCGAAATCGCGATAATTGTAATTTTCCCATTTTTAACATATTGTCGGAAATGATGATATTGCGT
>JANYCB010000075.1 GCA_025360485.1 Methylotenera sp.
CTAGAATTGGCAACACTAAATATGCGCCATTACCCGCGCCCCAATAGCCTAAAGTTTGGCCAAAATCTTCTTTATGAAGCGGAATTTTATCCATACCAGCAACATCAATAAATCCAGCT
The DNA here is from genome assembly GCA_025360485.1 of Methylotenera sp. Taxonomy (GTDB): domain Bacteria; phylum Pseudomonadota; class Gammaproteobacteria; order Burkholderiales; family Methylophilaceae; genus Methylotenera_A. The sequence continues at coordinate 120 of JANYCB010000075.1, forward strand.
ATACCAAATGTTGTATTGATAACAAAGCGGCCTGCATCGGTGAAAGCATTAGCAAATTTAAGCTGCAATAAATCGTTTAAAACGGTGGTAATCGAGCCCAAATTATTAAAGAAATTGTTTACACCTTTGCGTACTGGTGTCGGGGCAACGGCTTTATAAGCAGTGGCAACGGGCTTGATGATTGCTTTATCAGCAACATCATTAAACTTATAAACGCCTCTGTTTAAGCCTTCAAGCGGATCTTTATTGGCTTGCGTAGCACAACCTGATACCTCAAGCGCTAAGACAAAGCTTATAAGTAATTGAATTAATTTTGATTGCATCTGTTTTTCGCTTTTTTTGTTTGAAGTCTATTCATTAATAAAATTGTCAAGACAGCGTCAGTGCCTATTATGGCTGACGAGCCATGCTGTTGTCTACTGTTTAAAAAATGCTGGTTAAGTAAGCATTTCTACGTTGTAAAAAAACAACACAATCAACTAGCTGCCTGCGCAGCGAGTAGATAGTTGATTGGAACCACTAAAAACTAAGCAATTAATGTGCCTCGCTATCAGAACTCGCCTGTTGCAAGCTAGATTTTTTATACAAACTTAGCGCCAATGCTCGCTGTGCGGCATGATCCACTACTGGCGCAGGATAGTCTTTGCCTATCACAACACTGATGGATTGTTGACGAAGCAGTGGAATTTGCCACGGTGTGTGTATTTCTTTGTCACTACAACTGCCCAATTCTGGCACATATTTGCGGATAAACTTTCCACTGGCGTCAAAACGTTCAGATTGCGTGATTGGATTAAAAATGCGAAACCAAGGCTGCGCATCGCAACCCGTGCTGGCCGCCCACTGCCAACCGCCGTTATTGGCGCTTAGGTCGAAATCGATTAAATTTTCTGCAAAATAGCGTTCGCCCCAGCGCCAATCGATTAATAAGTCTTTGACCAAAAAACTTGCCGCCACCATTCTTAATCGATTGTGCATAAAGCCTGTTTGATTGATTTGGCGCATGGCGGCATCAATTAAGGGATAGCCAGTTTTACCTTCGCACCAAGCCTTGAATAGTTTTTTATCATTTGGAAATGCTAGGTCTCCAAATTCAGTTTTAAAAGCTTTTCCAGTCGCCACCTGTGGGTTGTGATACAGAATTTGCACGTAAAAATCACGCCAAATCAGCTCACTTAGCCATGCCTGCGAACCAATATCCATGCGGTTTCTGGCTTTTCTTGTACAATGGCGAATTGACACTGTGCCAAAACGCAAATGTACCGATAAATAAGAAACGCCTTTCACTGCAGGGAAATCACGCGCTTCTTTGTAGCGATCCATGCGGTTTTCAAAATCTTCAAATAATGCTTTACCGCCGCTCATGCCTGTCTGTAAGCGCATTTCAGCCAGGTTGGTACGTGCAAAACCTATTGATTCTAAGCTGATTAAGTTGCAGGGTGCAACTTTAGCCAAATTGTGAATGTAACGATCGACGGGGTAAGGTTTCAGGTAAAAATCATCGAGTTTTTTAAGATGCGCGTTTTTATATGGCGTAAAAACACTATAAGGTTTGCCAGCTAACGAAAGCACTTCATCTTTTTCAAATATAACGTAGTCTTTAAAATCGTGAAATGTAATATTATTTTTGGCGAGTTGATTTGCGACATCTGCATCGAGCGCGACGGCGATCGGCTCATAATCACGATTAGCAAACACCCCATAGATATTGAGCTGTAGGGCAAGTGTAGGAATAAGCTCACGCGCACATCCGTGCTTAACAATTAAATCGCCGCCATTAGCTTGTAGTGCGGCTTTTAATTCGCGTACGCTCTCCCAAATAAACTCAACACGCCTATCTTGCTTGTTAGAAAGTTTATCTAATATTTCGGTATCAAAAATAAAAACGCAATAAACAGCTTGTGAGCTTTTAAGCGCATGATAAAGTGCGGCGTGGTCAAAGTCGCGTAAATCACGGCGAAACCAAACAAGCGCTTTATTCATATTTATTTGCGTCAAAAATCACTCTCTATGATAGGGGTGATTTTGATTGACTGAATATGCACGATAAAGTTGCTCGCAAAGTAAAACCCGTACAAAGGCATGTGGCAGCGTAAGTTTGGATAAGCTCCAGAGCCAGTCTGCACGCTGTTTAAGGCTAGCATGCAAACCATCTGCACCGCCAATGACCAAACTGGCATCGCGCGCTAAGGTTTGCCAAAGTTGCATTTTTTCGGCGAGTTGCAGTGTCATTATTTCTTGCCCACGTTCATCGCAGGCAATTAAAAAATCTTTGCCGACAGCTTCTAAAATGCGTTTGGCTTCTAACTCTTGAATGTTTTCCGTGCTGTTACCAGCGGCACGCTTTTCGGGTTTGATTTCGATGATTTCTAGTGAAAGTTCGCGTGGCATGCGCTTGATGTATTCCACACAAGCGGCTTCAACCCAAGCAGGCATCTTGTGGCCAACGCTGATGATACGCAGCTTCATTACTTTAAGTTGGTTTTATATGCCCGCGGCGCGCTTCTGCATCACCCCATAATTGCTCTAAATTGTAATAGGCGCGGGTGGCAGGTACCATGATGTGCACGACAATATCGTTTAAATCTACCAATACCCATTCGCCTTCTTTTTCGCCTTCAGTGCCGCGAATGGTATAGCCTTTTTCTTTCATTTTCTCGCGCACGTTGTCGCCCATCGCTTTGGCTTGGCGGCTTGATGTGGCCGAAGCGACAATCATATAGCTGGTCATATTGGTGAGTTTTCGCACATCCATCACGGCGATATCAAAGCCTTTGATGTCTTCTAGTGCGTCAACGACGGCGAGCTTCATGGTTTCTAAGTAGGTTGCTTCTAGTTTTACTGCATCTGTGGTCATTTTAAGCGGCCTGTGCTGGTATTGCGTTTCGTTGAGATTGTATGCGGTTGTCACTATCCACATACACTAATTGGGGGGCGAACTTGTCGAGCTCAACTTCGTGATAAACGGCGTAGCTGGCGATAATAATAATGTCTTTCGGGCTCGCTTTATGTGCGGCCGCACCGTTGACAGAAATAATGCCAGAATGGCGATCGGCGCGAATCGCATAGGTGCTAAAACGCTCACCATTGCTAACATTGTAAATGCTAATTTGCTCGTATTCGCGAATGTTGCCTGCTTCTAGCAAAGCTTCGTCTATGGCACAGCTACCTTCGTAATCAAGCTCGCTATGGGTAACATTGACGCGATGCAGCTTAGATTTGAGCATGGTTCTTTGCATGCATTACCTTGAATTGTAAAAAAGGATAATTATAATACAATCAATCAGTTATACATAATTCTATATTATCGATTAAGCGTGTTTTGCCCGAGGTTTTATTGATAATTTTTGCCGCACCAAGAACAATTAAATCTTTATCGCGTTGAGATGCAGGTTGCAAAGTGGTGGAAGATCGAATCGAAATGTAATCGACCTCCCATCCTTGTTTGCTTAATTGCGTCGCAGCTTGTTGTTCGAGTTGCACAAAGTCTTTATTGCCATTTTTTACTTGATTAACGATACTCTGTAAGGCGCTATTTAATTGGTTCGCAGAGGTGCGCTGCACATCAGTTAAATAGCTATTGCGCGAACTTAGTGCCAAGTTGCTCGTCTCGCGCACGGTTTCGCCGGCGATAATTTCTATCGGCAAATTAAACTGTTTCACCATTTCTTTAATGATAAAAAGTTGCTGAAAATCTTTTTTACCAAATACCGCAACATTGGGCTGCACTGTATTATAAAAAACTATGTTAAATAATTTCATCACCACTGTCGCCACGCCTGCAAAATGGCTCAAACGCGTTGCGCCGCAAAGCACGTTGGCAATGGGCGGCGGCTGAATGGTCATGGTTTGCCCAAGGGTTTTACCATCAAAGGCCGGGTAGATCTCGGCTACGCTCGGTGTAAATACAATATCGCAACCTGCAGCTTTTAGTTTTTCGCAATCGGCCTCTAGTGTGCGCGGGTAATTGGCTAAATCTTCATTTGGGCCAAATTGTAGTGGGTTCACAAAAATGCTCACTACCACGCATTGCGCGTGTTGTTTAGCAAGCTCAACCAAGCAAATGTGTCCCGCGTGCAGATTGCCCATTGTGGGAACAAAACCAATGCTGGCTTGGCTTTTAAGGGTTTTTCTTAACTCAGAAACAGTTTGAATAATTTGCATTATTAGTCGTGAAATTAGTAACTATGCTCAGGCGCGGGGAAGCTTTTATTTTTAACGGCTTTTACGTAATTTTTAATTGCGATTTCGATACTATTCGTTTCTTGCAAAAAATTACGCACAAAACGCGGGCATTTAAACTCAGCAGGGTTTTTGCTAGCTGCACCTGTATAAATTCCCAACAAATCTTGTAAAACAAGCACTTGCCCGCTGCAATCAACTCCAGCGCCTATGCCGATTGTTGGCGTGCTAATGCTTTCTGTGAGTTTTTTTGCCAGTATGGCAGGCACCATTTCTAGTAACACAAAACTCACGCCAGCGTCGCTCATGGCTTTTGCATCATTGAGTATCTGCTCAGCAGATTCGTCTGTTTTACCTTGAACTTTATAACCACCAAGTTGATTCACTGATTGTGGTGTAAACCCCAAATGCGCACACACAGGAATCCCATGCTCAATCAAGTAGCGCGCGGTTTTCACGCGTTTTCCTCCACCTTCAAACTTTACCATATGCGCGCCACTTTTAATCAGCCAAAGCGCGTTTTTGTAGGCAGCTTCATTGTCTTGCTCATAACTACCAATCGGCATATCCGCCATAATCAGCGTATTGGGCGCACCGTTTTTCACCATCTTGGTGTGATAGGTCATGTGGTGCATGCTGACGTTGAGTGTGTTTTCCGCGCCTTGTAGCACCATGCCGAGTGAATCGCCTATCAGCAAAATATCGACACCAGCAAGTTCCATCAATTTGGCAAAAGTGGCGTCGTAGCAGGTCAGCATGGCAACTTTTTCGCCAGTTTTAATTAAGTTTTGTAATTTTTCTAACAAGATTTATTCGAGACTATTCAAAATTTGGGTTGAAATATTCTCGACTGCTTTTGATTTGCGTGATTCGGTCAACCAGCAAATTCAGCGCGCTTTCGTCTTTGATAATATTCAATTTTTCGTTATTCACTATAAGCAAGGGCGACGCATCATAACTGTGAAAAAACTCACTATAAGCATCCGCCAAGCGCTCGACATACTCGCGTGGAATTTCTTGCTCATAACTCACATTGCGTTCCTCAATACGTTCGACCAGCTCATCTACAGGCGTTTGCAGGTAAATCACCAAATCTGGCTTGGTAGATTTAAGCTGTAAATGTGCGTAAATTTGATGGTACAAAGTATATTCTTCATCATCCAAATTCAGGCGCGCGAATAGTGGGTCTTTCTCTAAAAAGAAATCTGCAACTGTGGGTTTAGAGAACATATCACGTTGATTTAAATCGCTAATTTGACGGGAGCGTTGAAATAAAAAGAATAATTGTGTCGGCAGCGCATAACGTTGTGCATCCTGATAAAACCTCGGCAAAAATGGATTGGCCTCAGCTTTTTCGCTCAACAATTGCACGGAGAATTTATCAGCCAACATTTGTGCCAGCGTGGTTTTACCGCTACCGATGGGGCCTTCGATGACAATATACGGATATTTTTTAAAAATATTCATGTTAATTTTTTAATGCCTTTGTTTTGATGCGCAAGTGCTAATTTTACAACATTCCCATGATTTGGAAGTGTTAAATCAGGCGCAATTTCTGCTAAAGGTAGCAACACAAATCCACGTTCATGCATGCGTGGGTGCGGCAGCGTGAGTTTTTTGGTGTGCAAAACTAAATCATCGTATAGTAATAAATCTAAATCCAGCACGCGCGGCGCGTTAGAGAAAGTGCGCTCGCGACCCGCCTCATTTTCAATATTCAGCAAGGCATCTAGTAGCGCTTCAGGTGTTAATTGCGTGCTGATTTCCACCACGGCATTAATGAAATCTGGTTGGCTGGCATAGCCCACAGGTGCGCTTTGATACAAACTTGAAGTCTTAATTAGCTTAGTTTTAGGCAGATTATCGATGGCTTGGAAGGCGCGTATTACTTGGCTTGCAGGGCTGTCTGAATCACCATTCAAATTACTGCCCAATGCAACAAAAGCACGATTAGTTTGGCTCGTTGGCATTCGCTACAGATTCCGAGCCACCTGTTGGTTTTTTGCGATTACGCTTGCGGCGTTTTTTTGGCGCGGTGTCCGGCAGAAGCATGGCTGCGCGTTCTTCACTGTTTGCGTCTGCGAAATCTGTCCACCAATTGCCTAATTCCATTGGCAACTCACCCGATTCACAACGTAGTAGCAAAAAGTCATACCCTGCACGGTAGCGCGGATGCGTGAGCACGCCGAAAGGCCGTTTACCAGCACGCTGCTCAAACCGTGGCTGCATGCCCCATATTTCTTTCATCGTCGCGGTAAAGCGGTTATGAATCGCCAGTTTTTTCGCCTGTGCGTCAATAATCTCATTCATCGCCATATGCAGGGCAGGGATTAAATTGTGCCCCTGCGCTTTATAAACTTCCCATGCTTTTAAAACTTCATGCCAAAGTAAAGTGGCAAATAAAAAGCTCGGGTTGGATGATTTTCCCACCCGTATGCGGTCATCGGTATTTTTTAGCGCCAGCATGACAAAGCGCTCACCCAGCGGTTGCTCTAATACCACGTCCAGCAAGGGCAGCAGGCCATGATGCAGATGTTGTGCACGTAGCGCGCCAATGCTTTCTACCGCGTGGCCAGATAAAAATAGCTTGAGCATTTCATCGAATAAGCGGCTAGGTGGCACGTCCTGCAATAAATCCGCTAACTTTTGAATCGGTTCCTGCGTAGATTTTTCAATTTTTAACCCTAGCTTGGCCGAGAGCCGCACCGCACGCAACATGCGCACTGGGTCTTCTTGGTAGCGCGTCACTGGGTCGCCAATCATGCGCAACAAGTTGGCTTTAATATCTGCCACGCCATTGTGAAAATCCAGCACTTCTTCAGTTTTTGCATTGTAATACAAGGCGTTGGCGGTAAAATCGCGGCGTGCGGCATCTTCAGTTAAGTTGCCAAAAATGTTGTCGCGCAGAATACGTCCGCTATCCGCAGTTTGGCCGTCGCCTTCCGCTTGGTGATGGCCACGAAAAGTAGAAACTTCAATCGTCTCGCTGCCCCACAGCACATGCACTAGGCGAAATCTGCGGCCAATAATGCGCGAGCGGCGGAAAATACGATTCACTTCTTCTGGTGTGGCATTGGTAGCAATATCGAAATCTTTTGGCTTGTAATTCAACAGCAAATCACGCACTGCGCCGCCGACGATGAACGCCTCAAACCCCGCTTTCTGTAAGCCTTCGCAGGTTTTAAGCGCAGATTGGCTAATTAAAGTTTTGTTGATTTTATGTACTTTGGCAGGAATTCGCTTGGCAGCATCTGCTTGAGAGTTATCAGCCTTGTTAATCGCGATTTGGGCTTTGGTTTTTTTGGTAAAAACTTTTTGCAGGAATTTTTTTATCATGCGCGTTTAATCATTCCGGTTTTATCATGTTGGTTTGTGTGTATTTTGCCACAACACGTCGGGCACGCCCGCTTCTTTGTTGAGTATGCGACAAAGCACAAATAATAAATCAGAAAGCCTATTAATATATTGCAGAGAAATCTCGGTGATTTTCTCGTGTGAATTCAACGTGGTCATTTGCCGTTCGGCGCGCCTGCACACAGTTCTAGCCAAGTGGCAATACGTAGCGGCACGGTTGCCGCCAGGCAAAATAAACTCCTTCAGTGGGCTTAATGTGTCGTTCCATTCGTCTAATTGTGTTTCTAAAGCGGTCACACGCTCGGCTTTAATCATCACGTAACCTGGCATGCAAAGCTCACCACCCATGTCAAATAAATCGTGCTGAACGCGCGTTAAACAATCGCGAATTTTTGTTGAGATTGGCTCTGTCAGCATCAAGCCAATAATCGAATTCAGCTCATCCACATCGCCCATCGCCACTATGCGCAGGCTATCTTTGGTCACGCGCGTGCCATCGCCCAAGCCAGTGGTGCCGGCGTCGCCGGTGCGCGTGTAAATTTTGCTTAACCTATTACCCACATAATTTCCTATATAATTCGCTCATTATAAATCATTCAAACCTGTTGCGATGAGTTCTCGTCCTATTGGCGTACTAGATTCTGGCGTAGGCGGCATTTCTGTGCTCAAGCATATTCACGCGCTGCTGCCGCACGAAAACCTGATGTACGTGGCAGATAGCAAATACGCGCCTTACGGCAACAAAACGCCTGAGGAAATTATTGCGCGTTGCATGACAATCGCCGATTTTCTAATTGCACAACATGTAAAAGTCTTGGTAGTCGCTTGCAACACCGCCACTGCGGCGGCGATTGGCGCCATGCGCGAAACTTACGATTTGCCGATTATCGGAATGGAGCCCGCGGTTAAACCAGCGGCGGAAGCGACTAAAAACGGCGTCATCGGCGTGCTGGCGACGGTGGGTACGCTGCAAAGCGCGCAATTTGCCGCACTGTTAGAAAGTTACGGCCGCAATGTTAGAGTCGTCACACAAGGCTGCGTCGGCTTGGTGGAATGCATCGAGCGCGGCGAGCTGGATGCGCCTGAAACCCGCGCGCTGCTGGAAAAATACCTGAAACCCTTGCTGGCTGAAGGCGCGGATACCATTGTGCTGGGCTGCACGCATTACCCGTTTGTGAAAGCGCAAATTCAGCACATTGTGGGCGAGAATGTGACGCTGATTGATACCGGTGCGGCGGTGGCGAAACAGCTTAAAAATAAACTGGAAGAAAAAGGTTTGCTTTCAACCAGTCGAGAAAAAGCAAAAGTGCATTTTTGGACAAACAGTGAAGCGGAAAATGCGGAGCAAGTGACCGAGAAGCTGTGGGGAAACCACGTGGACGAGCATCGGTTGTAGTCGTTGCTACACTAGTTTATGGGGCATCTGCAGGTTTCGATTCTTTTGCAGGTTTTTTTGCTGTTGCCACAGCCACTATACTTTTTAAGTGTTGTTCACGTTCGTGCTTCGCTATGTACCAATCCTTTAGCAATATTTCAATTAGTCCAATTAGCAATTCAGCTTCGTTAGGTTCAACATCGATAATTAAGTTGATATCTTTTTCCATATGGGCGCCAATATTTCCAATACTTCTCACAGCATCAATCGCCTCCCAAGTCGACTGATCTACTTTTCCCTTTAGCTCATTTATTGCATCTTGAAGGCGACTTTTTTTAATACCCCAGTAATGTCTAATAATGCCTTGAAGGGCACGTCGAGAAAGAGTTGCAGAAGCCTTTGGGCTTAAGTCATTAATCAAGCATGCTTCTTGATAGTCGTCTAGTATTTGCTTGGGTATATATGATGGAAATGGCTTCGCTTTGGATTGTGGTTTGAGTTGCCAGGTAATCAGTGAGTTACCTATAAACTGCCTACCGCTAGGTACATTCTTGACCTTATAAAGTCTAGCTTTGATTGCATATTCTTTACATTCATTGTTGGGACAGACGGTTACGCTGCTCCAAATGGCTAAAGAGCCATCTTTATTACCATCGTCAAAATAATTAGTAAAAGTACTAAAATTTGAGCTCGTAATAGTTGCGGCATGATTACAGTAAGGACAGTTCCAGTTAAAGCTTTCAGCCATATTTAAGTTCCTATCCGAAAACTAATGTTGTTTAACGTGCTCACCCGCTTTAAGTTTGTACTTGGTGCCGCAATACGGGCAAGCCACTTGCCCTGTAGCGGCGACATCCAAAAACACACGCGGGTGCGACGACCAAGCCGCGACGGCCTCGGTCGGGCAGTGCAACGGCAGGTCTTTCGCGGTGACTTCCGTGAAGTTAATATCAGGCTCTTTTACGTCGGACATATAATTAAACGAGTGTCAGCCAATCCGCATGCTTGGGCGATTTGCCTTTGACCACGTCAAAATACATGGTTTGCAGTTTCTCGGTAATTGGGCCGCGACTACCCGCACCGATGGCGCGGTTATCCAGCTCGCGAATCGGCGTGACTTCGGCCGCGGTGCCGGTAAAAAAGGCTTCATCGGCAACATAAACTTCATCGCGGGTGATGCGTTTTTCGACAACTTCCAGGCCGATTTCTTTCGCCAATTGAACGATGGTATCTCGCGTAATGCCTTCCAGCGCGCTGGTTAAATCGGGCGTGTAGAGCTTGCCGTGTCGGACGATAAAGATATTCTCGCCTGAACCTTCGGCCACAAAGCCATCCACATCCAGCAGCAACGCTTCATCGTAGCCATCCTGCGCCGCTTCCTGATGCGCCAAGATAGAGTTCATGTAATTGCCATTCGCTTTGGCTTTGCACATGGTGATGTTGACATGGTGGCGCGCGAAAGACGACGTTTTGACGCGGATGCCTTTAGTGAGCGCTTCGTCGCCCATGTAGGCGCCCCAGCTCCACGCCGCGCAGATGACGTGCGTGCTCAAGGTTTTCGCGGCAATGCCCATCGCTTCTGCGCCGTAAAACGCCATTGGACGAATGTAAGCGCTTTCCAGCTTGTTTTCACGCACAGCGGCGCGTTGCGCCTCAGCAATGGTTTTTTTGTCGTAAGGCATTTTTATGCCCAAAATATGCGCGCTATTGAACAGGCGGTCGGTATGTTCTTGCAAACGGAAAATGGCAGTGCCTTTATCTGTTTTGTAAGCGCGCACGCCTTCAAACACGCCCATGCCGTAATGCAAGGTGTGGGTGAGCACGTGCGTGGTGGCATCGCGCCAGTTAACCAGTTTGCCGTCGTACCAAATTATGCCGTCGCGGTCTGCCATTGAGCTTGGTATTGCCATGTTGCTGCCTTTTTAACTAAATTTTGTAAAAGCGTTATTGTAAACCAAGCGGTGAATTTATTGCTTATGTTAGAATCAAATGCTTAATAATTAGGTATTCTGCTATGAAAAAACTGTTCATTTTTGCATTTTTGTTGATGTTGGCTGCGTGCAGCCCGGCGCAAGCACCGGCCGCGTTTAATGCTACCGATATCACGGGCGCTGAGTTTGGTAAAGCGTTAACGCTGACCGACCACAATGGAAAATTGCGCAATTTAAGTGATTTTAAAGGCAAAGTAGTGACGCTGTTTTTTGGTTACACGCATTGCCCAGACGTATGCCCAACAACGATGAGCGACTTAAAAAATACCATGAAATTGCTGGGTGATAAGTCTAATGAGGTACAAGTTTTGTTTGTAACAGTGGACCCAGAACGCGACACGCAAGCGGTTTTAGCGCAATTTGTGCCTTCGTTCGATTCTCGTTTCATTGGGTTGCGAGGCAATGCGCAAGAAACCAAACAGACGCTTGGCGATTTTAAAATTTTCTATGCAAAAGTTGCGGGAAAATCCAAAGATGACTATACAGTAGACCATAGCGCTGGTATGTATGTGTTTGATAAAGAAGGAAAAATTAGGCTATACATGAATTACGGCGAAACACCAGCCGAAATGGCGAGCGATATTAAACAGCTGTTATAAACGGTGCACCTAAATACGATGTAAAGTTGGCGAAAGTGCTTTTAATTCCTTCTCCGCTGCTTTGTAATTGGTGAATAGACTTTCCAGCACCGCATAAAATTTGGCCGAGTGATTCATTTGTTTTAAGTGCGCCAGCTCGTGGCAAATCACGTAATTAATGATGTGTGGCGGCGCTTGCAACAAGCGCCAACTTAAGCGAACTTCACTACGATTATTGCAACTTCCCCAGCGCGATTGCGCGTTCGAGAGCGTGAGTGGCGGCGTAGCCACACCCAGTTTTGCAGCTAAAATTTCTAACCTGCGACCAAAATCTAACTCAGCTTGCTTTTTGTACCATTGAATAACCTTACGACTGATAGCCGTATGGTTATTGGGCTGCAGGGTATGCATAAATAAAGTGTTTTGATCGAAAACCAGCGCTTTATTGGTTTTGCTTTGTGCAATATTCAATTGAATATCATTGCCCAAAAACAGCAAATGCTCGCCATCCATCCATTG
>JANYCB010000034.1 GCA_025360485.1 Methylotenera sp.
GTTTAGGCAAACCTTGGCTGGATGTAGCTTGTTTTGCATATTCATCAAATGCCTTTTCTAAATCATTTACGACCTCTGCCTGTCTTGTTTTCTCATTGAAGTATCCAATATAGTTACTCAACATAAGCGAGCCTAGAATTAAAGAAAATGAAATTAAAGAATTAGTCATTTCTATTTTGTTGACGAAAATCATTTGAAATATAGCCCAAATAACTAAACAATAAACGAAATTTTCACCTAATAAATATCCAAAATTTCCTACTTTGTTTTTTGAGTATAAGAGACCAAATATAATTATCCCAGTGCAAAGCATTGCCAATGCAAACATCCAAATTCTATTTTTGTGATTAGTGTCGCTTGTCATTGGATACTCGATTTCTTAAATTAAATTAATAAGAATTAGCTGAGTCACTTCTATAGCCTCATCATATCACTCTCACTCAACCACCGCCATTCACCTGCTTTCAAGTCTTCCGGCAGTTTGAGTGCGCCAATCTGGATGCGTTTTAGCGCTTCCACGCGGTTACTAATGGCGGCGACCATGCGTTTCACTTGGTGGTATTTGCCTTCACTTAAAGTCATCAGTATGACGTGCTCACTGATTTGTTTCACATCTAATGCGGCAATCGTTTCTTCTTCATCAATCAATTTAACCCCGCCAAGAAGCGCATGGATATTGGCTTGCGAGACAGTGTGTTTGCAAATCACTTCGTAAATTTTCGGTACTTTGTGTTTGGGCGAGCTCATTTTATGAATAAACTGCCCGTCGTCCGAAATTAAAATCAGGCCGGTGGTATCTTCGTCCAGCCGCCCGATGCATTGCACGCCGCGCTCCACCAGCGGGTGCGGCAGCAAACTGTAAATCGTCGGGTGGTGCTGCGTTTTGTGCGAGCACTCGTAATTGGCGGGTTTGTGCATCATCAGGTAGGATTTTTCTTTGTACTCCCATTGCTCATTTTTTACCGTAAATTTAAGGTTTTCTAAGTCAAACTCCGCATCAGGGTCGTCGCACAGTTGGCCATTTACGGTGATTTCTTCGTTAATAATCATAATCCTACACTGCTTGCGTGAGCCAAAGCCTTGCTTGTGCAGGATGCGTTCTAAATCGAGTGTTTTCGCCATGCGGGGATTATAACATCGCCCCTCTCCCCCAACCCCTCTCCCGCCAGCGGGCGAGGGGAGTTTGCGCGGGTATGACGGGAAGGAAGGTTAATCTTTACAAGTGACGCAGTTGTAAATTTTTGCCCCAATAATGCCGCCCAAAATAGGCGCTACCCAAAACAGCCATAATTGGTCAAGCGCGATGCCTCCTTCAATTAGCGCTGGGCCTGTGCTGCGCGCTGGGTTAGCCGAGGTATTGGTGACGGGGATGCTAATCATGTGAATCAACGCCAGCGTCAAACCAATCGCCAATGGTGCTAAAGCAGCGGGTGCGCGGCTGTCGGTCGCGCCCATGATGATGAATAAGAACATTGCCGTCATGGCGATTTCGGTAATCAAGCCCGCCATCATGCTATAGCCGTGCGGTGAATGTTCGCCAAAGCCGTTGCTTGCCAAGCCGCCAGAAAAGCCATCCATGCCGCTTGCAATGGTGCGGATGAGTAATGTGGCTAAAATCGCGCCAATGACTTGGGCGATAATGTAGTGAGGCAGTTCTTTTGCTTCAAATCGGCCGCCTGCAGCCAAGCCAATGGAGACGGCGGGGTTTAAATGGCAACCTGAGATATGGCCGATAGCGTATGCCATCGTTACCACCGTTAAACCAAAAGCCAATGAAACGCCTAAATAGCCCAAGCCTAAATCTGGAATGCCAGCCGCCAACACCGCGCTGCCGCAACCGCCTAACACCAGCCAAAAAGTACCGGTTAATTCTGCTAACGAACGTTTAGTTAATGACATTTGAATCCCCCTGATTGATTTGAATTTTTAGTTGTAGCCAAAATAATTTACGCTAAATTAAGCAGGTTAACAAGCGGCTTAAGTTAGAATACGTTTATGAGTTTTAAACACATAGTCTCGCGTGATAACGCAGTTTTTAAGTACCTAAAAAAACTTGCTGAAAGCGCGCGTGAGCGTCGCGCGGAAGGCAAAACATTACTGGACGGTGTGCACCTGATTGAAAGTTATTGCAAAGCGTTTGGCGAGCCTGAGTTAATCATCATCCCCGAAGGTAAAAGCTCAGTCGAAGCCACGCAACTGATGCAGCAGCTTGAGCACGTGAACACCATGATGTTTCCCACTTTGATGTTTGCGGAATTGACACCAGTCGCCAGTAGCACAGGTATTTTGGCGCTAGTCAAAACCCCGCAAATCGCACCATCAAGTGAAGTAAAGTTTGCGTTGCTGTTAGAAGATATTCAAGACCCAGGCAATTTGGGTGGCATGCTGCGCACCGCTCTGGGCGCGGGGGTTGAGGCAGTGTATTTAAGCAAAGGCTGTACCGAAGCATGGTCGCCTAAAGCTTTGCGCGGCGGGCAGGGTGCGCAATTTTATTTGCCAATTGTTGAAGGTGTGAATATTGTAGAAGCGATACAAAAATTTGCCGGCAATACTTACGCAACGACATTGAATGGCGAATCGTTGTATGCACAAGATTTAAGCCAGCCGACTGCATTTGTGATTGGCAATGAAGGCGCGGGGCTAAGCGCTGCCGCACTGAAAGCAGCCAGCCATCAAATCAGTATTCCCATGCATCACAGTTTAGAGTCACTCAATGCCGCCGCTGCTGCAGCTGTATGCTTGTTTGAGCGCACGCGTCAAGCGAGCTAATGTGTTGAATCGCTTAGCTTAATAACTGGCTCGCTGGCAAATAGCGCGGCTGCATCTACCGCATCAAACACATACTGCTTATTACAAAAATCACAATTGACTTCAATATTCTCACGTTCGGCTATAATGCTATTGACTTCATCTGCGCCTAATAAGCGCAACATATTGCTCACCTTTGTTTTGCTACAGCTACAGTGAAATCTTGTAGGTTTTTCTTCAAATAGACGAATATCTTCTTCAGAGAAAAGCCTTGTTAATAGCCGCTCGGGGCTCAAGTTTTGCAGCTCTTCAGTAGTAACTGTTTGGGCTAATACATTGACACGATTCCAAGCGTCGGCGTCCTGCATTTCCAAATTTTGGCCTAACTGCTCTGGAAGTTTTTGCAATAGCATGCCAGACGCGCTTTCACCATCGCAATGTAGCCAAAGCGAGCTGTCAATTTGCTGTGAGCGTTGCATATAATTTTCTAACATCTCGGCAATCGTCTCGCCTTCTATCGGCACAATGCCTTGATAAGGCGCACCGCTATTAGGGTCTAGCGTGATGACAAAATGACCATTTTTAACTAAATTTAAAAATGTACTATCCGCAATTTCATCTGTCCGTTCAACATCCCACTTAGCGGTGGCGCGCATTTCAAGGCTTGAGCTACATTCCACCACCAAAAGTTTAAGTGCGCCTTTGCTTTGCAGTTGCAGCACCATCGCACCTTCCATTTTTAGCGTAGCCGAGAGCAGAGCGCTAGCCGCCATTAATTCACCTAGCGCCTGTTTTAGCACCAAAGGTAAAGTTTGATGCTGTAAAACCTGCTGATAAGTGTGATTTAAGTGAACAATATTGCCGTGAATGGGCGTGTTTTCGAACAAAAAATGCTGTAGCGAGTCTGTGAAGTTTTCCATGTGACTATTTTAACCTTTGCCAGCTCTAAAAAGTTGGGTTAAGCTTTGCCTAGAATAGCAAGCACGAAGATTATTCAATAAGATATTTAGGCGAAACAGATGAAATTTATCAGCAAAGAGTTTTTACTTAAAAAAACGCTGACTGCAAAACAAGTAATCTTTAGGATTTTTTGTATCGAACTGACTTTTGAGCTGATCATTATGCTGATATTCAGGTTGGTTCCGCATGAGCGTGGAACAATAACTGAGGCCATTATAGACCCTATTTTGTTAGTGTGTTTTTCTACCCCTGCCATTTATTTTTTTGTGATTAGACCTTTTGTGGCGGCGCGTGATGAGGCCATTGTGCACATTAACCATTTGGCGCATACCGACCCACTCACAAAACTCGCCAATCGCCGATTGATATTAGATTATCTTGAAATATTGGTAGATGGAAATGCGCGCAATCCAGATCATGGCGCGGTGCTGCTGATAGATTTAGATGGCTTTAAACCCATTAACGATAATTATGGCCATGACGCCGGTGATGCGTTGTTGATTAAAGTGGGTGAGCGTTTGCGGGCTTGTGTGAGGGCGGAAGATGTCGTAGGCCGGTTGGGTGGTGATGAGTTTATTATTTTGCTGCGGCGCCTAGGTGCAGACGATAAAATTGCGCGTTATGTGGCACAGTTTGTAGCCTATAAGTTAATTAAACAAGTGATGGAGCCAGTCGAGCACAACGGTAACATTTTATTAGTGGGTGCTAGTGTTGGCATTCGCCTTTTTGGCACAGAAACGGATGTCCACAAGATCGTAAGCGATGCGGATGCTGCAATGTATCGCGCTAAGGCTGCAGGCAAAGGCTGTGCTGTATTTTATGATGATGAAGAAATAGAAAGTTCAAGTTAATTGGATTTGACGCAGCTTGGGTACTTTAGTTAATGCCCAGTTTGCAATTGCCCAATGCCAAATATCATTTAGATCAGCATTTTTTATTTCAAAGGGTGGTTGTTGACCTAAAAAGCTTAAAGCATTACAAATAAGCTGACCTGAGAGGCGCGTATCTATTGGTTCTGCAAGGGTTTGTTTGCTGAGTTTTTCATCCGCCAGATTACATGCTACTGGCACGTGTGCATAGTGTGGGGTTGGCAAATTTAAACGTTGTTGCAAATAAATCTGCCGTGGCGTGGAATCTAGCAAGTCTGCCCCGCGTAAGATATTGGTAACGCCTTGTGCGTCGTCGTCTACGACCACAGCTAGTTGGTATGCAAATAACCCGTCGGCACGTTTCAAAACAAAATCCCCCACTTGCTTGCTTAAAATTTGTTTAATTTCACCTTGAATTGCATCGATAAAAGTGATTTCTGACACATTGGTTTGTATGCGTTGGGAGTAAGGTAAATCGGGCTTCACAGGCCAATGCAGGCAGGTTTTAGGGTAAATTACGCCGTCAATACCTAGCTTGGTGCTGGAATCTGCGATTTCTTTACGCGTGCAGGTGCATGGGTAAATGAGGTTTTTGTTTTGTAAGGCAGTTAAGGCTTCTGCATATAATTCGGCGCGTTTGCTTTGGTACACAGTTTTGCCATCCCATTCAAAGCCAAATATTTCAAGACTGCGCAAAATGGTCTCTGCCGCACCTTTGACTTCGCGTGGTTTATCAAGGTCTTCTATGCGCACTAGCCAATTGCCCTGATTTGCCTTGGCATCGCAGTAACTGGCAACGGCGGCAACGAGTGAGCCAAAATGCAGTGGGCCGGTGGGTGAGGGTGCAAATCTTCCCGTATAGGGCATGGTTGTTGGTTTGGTTATTGAGTCGGCTGAATATATGGCGGAATATGCCAAGTTTGCAATTGCTTACCAAGTAACTGCAAGTTGCATTGCATGCGGTCTGCGCCGTTGGCACTTACTTCAAACTCATATAAGCGAGCAATTTGCGCATGACCGCGACTATCACGCCCAAGTCGAATCATATTGCAGGCAACGGTTTCATCGAGTAATTGTAAATTGCAACGGCTCGCCAAGTCGCGACCATAGCCAATAGCGATTTCGCGTTTAGAAATAGTGTCTAGCCAAAACCAAGCAGCCAAGACGAGTAATGCTAATAAAAGAGATTCCAACATAATTTTTTACTTTTATATTTACAACAGAAAAAATATAATTAAACTATACCTATACTATATGAGACATTTATTATAGTTTTCAATAGATTATGCAGTAGAATTAAAAATATAAATTAAGTGAATATTTCATGACAATTGAACCGCGCGAACAACAAGCGCTAGAAGCGTACATCAAGTTGCTTACTGGCAAAGGCTTTGGCCCAGATACTTTTGTGCCGCGTATCAATTTTTTAAATAGATTGATGCCTTTGTTAGCGAACAAAGAGTCTAACGGCCGAGAGTACCGTATTGCGATAGAAACATTGATGGATTCTGTAGATGATGCTGATTGGCCGGAGAGCTTGCTGGTTGCGCGTGAGTATTATCCTTTTTGGATCAATGATTTAAAGGCGGTAGCGCAGCTTAGTAAAAGCGCGACTAAAGATACTTTGCCTATTGATTGGCAGCCCACCCATGTGGCCTTAAGTAGCTTGTGGTATTCAGTAGATGAAGAAAAGTTTGGCACCACCGATAGCTGGGCGTTAAAAGGCTACACCAAAGCTTTACGCAATGAAAATGCAGAGCAAACCTTAATAGATACGCGCCTAAAATTGGCCAAAATTTTGCTGGTACGTTTAAGAGACGCGCCAGATAAAAATAACAAAGCCTATAGAACGGTGGTAGATTCCACGCTTCCGTTATTTGAAGTGAAGAAAAATAGACGCCTGTTTTTGGTGGTGGTGCGCGAGTTTTTTCATTTTTGGTCTGGCAACCCTGAGGCAGAAAAATTCATTCTGAACAGCCACACTGTGAGCATGCTTTAAAGCCAACCATTCTTTTTATGCACAATTAAAGTGCAATGCACTAACATAAGCACTTATTTAGTGCTATTTGTCCACCCAGTTTTATAGAATCCTTTTAAAATCAATGACCAAGCAAATGGCTTAATTTTTGCTTAATATGCTTTGGCTTTTTTGAGCAAAAAAAGCATAAAAAACTATAAATAATAATGATTTTTTGGGGAGTGATTTTCAATGGAAGCATTAGTTTCTGCTAATGATGTGTTATTTGTGTTGCTGGGTGCCGTTATGGTGCTGGCCATGCACGCAGGTTTCGCGTTTTTAGAGCTCGGCACCGTCCGCAGTAAAAACCAAGTGAATGCGCTAGTAAAAATTATGGTCGATTTTTCTATTTCGACAATGGCTTATTTCTTTATCGGCTATAGCATTGCTTACGGCGTTAATTTTTTCAGTGGTGCAGAGGTGTTGGCTGCGAAAAATGGCTATGGTTTAGTTAAATTCTTTTTCTTACTCACCTTTGCTGCGGCTATTCCAGCTATTGTTTCTGGTGGAATTGCCGAGCGCGCAAAATTCAACCCACAACTTGCCGCTACATTTTTATTGGTTGGGTTTGTGTATCCGTTTTTTGAAGGCATCGCTTGGAATAAACACTATGGCTTTCAAGATTGGCTGTTCGCAAATTTTGGTGCCAATTTTCACGATTTTGCAGGCTCAGTTGTCGTACACGCCATGGGTGGTTGGATAGCCTTGGCGGCAGTAATTTTATTAGGTGCGCGCAGTGGGCGCTACGGCAAAGATGGTCGTTTGCATGCGCATCCACCATCAAACATCCCATTTTTAGCTCTGGGCGCATGGATACTCACAGTTGGCTGGTTTGGGTTTAATGTCATGTCAGCACAAAGCATTCAGGGCATTTCTGGTTTAGTAGCAGTAAATTCGCTCATGGCATTGGTCGGCGGTACCTTGGCGGCTTTGGTGATGGGCAAAAACGATCCTGGCTTTGTGCATAATGGCCCGCTAGCTGGCTTGGTAGCGGTATGCGCGGGCTCCGATGTGATGCACCCACTTGGTGCGCTGGTAACCGGTGCTGTGGCTGGTGTATTGTTTGTATGGGCGTTTACCGTAACGCAAAATCGCCTTAAAATTGATGATGTACTAGGCGTATGGCCATTGCACGGACTGTGTGGCGCCTGGGGTGGCCTTGCAGCAGGTATATTCGGGCTTAAATCTTTAGGCGGTATCGGCGGTGTGAGCTTTATGTCGCAGCTATTAGGTACAGGTTTGGGTGTGGTTATTGCGTTGGTTGGCGGTGCAATTGTTTATGGCGGACTTAAGCAATTATTTGGCATTCGCATGAGCCAAGAAGAAGAATTTGATGGTGCCGATTTAAGCATCCATAAAATCAACTCAACACCTGCGGACACATAGCCGCATGCTTGTAGCAAGTTTAAAGAGACGCACGGCGTCCCTCTTTTATGAGCGGTGTTGAAGTGAGCATTAGAAGAGTTCTATGTCGCCGGTATTGTCGCTGTGTTCCAGTGCGCCAGCAGCGATTAATTGCTCATGTTGACACACTTGATTTCTACCATTGTTTTTGGCGTGATACAGCGATGAATCTGCTCGGTCAATGAGTGTGGAAGAAAGATCAAAAGTTTCGATTCTGGTATACCCACAACTTACGGTGACTTGTCCAGCTTGAGGAAAACTATGTTTTTCAACATTTTCTCTAAATCGATTTAGCACGGTGGTCATCGTTTCATCAGAAGGGCACTGAAACACGCCAACAAACTCTTCGCCACCAAATCTAAATAGTAAGTCTTTGTCTCTAAAGCTTTTTTCCATTATACGGGAGAATAATAATAACACTTCGTCACCCATCAAGTGGCCGAATGTATCATTGACGCGCTTAAAGTGATCAATATCAAAAATAGCAAGATAACTAGGGACGTTATCATCGCCGCTACGCCTATGCTGGCTGCCTTGCAGACTCGAAATAATGTCATTAATCTTAAGATCGAAAGTTTTTCGATTAAGCAAGCCTGTCAGTGTGTCACGCTCATTTTCATTCATTAGCGCGACAAAGTTATAGTAGATTTTTAAGATCATAATGGTGAGCGCATGATCCTGTGAATCTTGCGCTGCTTTAATCAAAATCACTGCAATAGGCTTATTTTTAGCGCTTAACAAAGGGAATAAGGTGAGCCTCTTTCCTTGTTGCTGTGTGTAAGTGGTTTTACCACTTTCAAGGCATTCTTTTAATGCATCTAAAATATCTGCAGGAATTTCTTCATTTTGATGATGTTTGCCAATCAGCGTGTTAGCGTGCTTAATGCTATCAATGCTACTGGCTCGATACAAGGTCATGCTTTCTGGAGCGGCAAGCTTAAAAAGCGTTTGCGCCAGCGCTAATTCGAGTGCGTTAGAGTCCCTCTCGCTGGTGAGTGAGATAATATTTTCTAGAACGTTCTTAATTCTATTTTGTGGCATGGTTCTGTTTTTTATAGTTTCAACTATCGTATTATCCATATCGCGGCGAAAAGCAATTTGATAATAAGCACTGGTAATTTTGCTCAGATTTCTAGATTGCCCCGTATATGCCTTTGGTGCTACATGCTAAAATTCAAGCATGCAAAAATTTCATGTAATTATTCCTGCAGCGGGAACAGGCAACCGCATGGCGAATGCCTTGCCCAAGCAATATCTGCGCTTGGCAGGCAAGCCGCTTATTTCGCACACCATACAAGTTTTTTTTAACCATCCTCGCATCGCCAATATTCATCTGGCTTTAAGTCCTGATGATGAATTTTGGCGTAGCTTAACTTTACAACCCACGAGTAAGCTCAAGTTACATTACACTGGTGGTGATAGTAGGGCGGCAACGGTGTTCAATACGCTGCAGGCGATGGATGTTGCAGAGGAGGATTGGATTTTGGTGCATGATGCGGCGCGCCCAGGTTTAACGCAGCAGTCACTCGATAATTTATTGAACGAGCTTGAGCACGACCCGGTAGGCGGCCTATTGGCCTTGCCGCTGGCCGATACCTTGAAACAATCTGACCCTTATTTTCATGTTGGCAAAACCATTCCACGCGCAAATTTGTGGCAAGCGCAAACGCCACAAATGTTTCGCTATGGATTATTAAAACAGGCTTTAAGTGCGTTTAATGGCACTTCGACTGATGAGGCCGAAGCCGTTGAAGCGCTTGGCCTGCAGCCAAAATTGGTACAAGGTGAATTGCGAAATTTAAAGGTCACCTACCCACAAGATTTAGAAATGTTAGAAGCGCTTTTTAATGCTGAGGCAAGCAAGGAAAATTTATGATTAGAATCGGCCATGGCTTCGACGTACACGCGCTAATTGCGGGCCGCAAATGCATTATTGGAGGCGTTGAAATTGCACATGAAAAAGGCTTAGAAGGCCATTCAGACGCAGATGTATTGCTGCATGCCATTTGCGATGCACTGTTGGGAGCAGCAGCGTTGGGTGATATCGGCAAACATTTTCCTAATACCGATGCACGTTACAAAGACATTGACTCGCGCCAGTTGTTGCGCCATGTGGTTGCATTATTAAAAGTTAACAATTACGTGGTGAATAACATTGATGCAACAGCCATCTGCGAAGCACCCAAGCTATCCCCACATACGGCGCAAATGTGCGCCAATATTGCCGCAGATTGCGCTGTAGAACTGACACGAATTAACGTTAAAGCCACTACCACTGAGAGGCTTGGCTTTACTGGTCGTGGCGAAGGCATTGCGGCCGAGGCTGTTTGTACCATAACAACGCTTTAAAAATTGTAAACGCTCAATATTGCAACTTATGGCAATATTGTTAATCACAAAATCATTCAAATTCTAATAACAAATTTTAATAATAAGTTAAATTCAATGTTTAAATGGTTTCAAAATCTAGCATCACCGTTCCCTGATGCGCTTATCACCACGCCATCCAAAAGCTTTTGGACTTTTGCATGGGCTTGTACAGAGGGGCTGCGCCCATATTTGTTGGGCATGACTCTTTTTACAGGCTTAATCGCTGCGTTTGAGGCTGCGCTGTTTGCCATGATGGGAAAAATTGTGGATTGGTTAAGTGCAGTGCCAAAAGATTTATTGTGGCAAAACTATGCCACACACTTGTGGGTTTTATCCGCTGTATTAGTTCTAAGTACAATATTTATCGTCATGCAGACCATGTTTAAGCATCAAACCTTGGCTGCGAATTTTCCTATGCGCATGCGCTGGAACTTTCATCGGCTGATGCTTAATCAAAGTATGAGTTTTTACCAAGATGAGTTTGCTGGCAGAGTTGCGGCAAAAGTCATGCAAACAGCGCTGGCGGTGCGCGATGTGTGGTTTATTGTGGCCGATATTATGGTGTACGTTGTCGTGTATTTTGGCAGCATGGTTGGTATTGTGGCCTATTTTAATTCGCTCATTGCCATTCCATTTTTGATTTGGTTAGTGGCTTACGTCATTTGTTTAACTTATTTTGTGCCACGTTTAAGCAAAACATCGCGCATGCAAGCAGATGCGCGTAGCCTCATGACAGGGCGTATTACAGATGCCTACACCAATATCAGCACGGTTAAATTGTTTAGTCACGCGGGTCGCGAAGGCGCTTACGCAAAAGATGCTATGCAAGAGTTTATTGGCACTGTGCATGCGCAAATGCAGTTGGTGAGCATGGTAGAAATCATCAACCACGTGTTGAATATGTTGTTGATTATTGCGACGGGTTTGTCCGCGCTGTATTTATGGAGCAAAGGTCAGGTTTCAGTAGGTGGCGTAGCCGCTGCAACTGCCATGTCCTTGCGCCTGAACGGTATTTCGCACTGGGTCATGTGGGAGATGACTTCTTTATACGAACAGGTCGGCACGGTGCAAGATGGCATGAACACGCTCACCACGCATAATAAAATTATCGACGCAATCAACGCAAACCCGCTGCAAGTAACACAAGGTGAAATTCAGTTTGATGCAGTTAATTTTAGCTACGGCCGAGAAATGAAAGACGGGCACAAGGAATTATTAAAAGCACTCAATTTGCACATCAAAGCGGGCGAGAAGGTTGGGCTGGTAGGCCGCTCTGGTGCGGGTAAATCCACCATTGTCAATTTACTGCTACGCTTTTTTGAGGTGGAATCCGGCCAAATTTTGATTGACGGTCAAAACATCAATTCTGTTACACAAAACAGCCTGCGCGCCAGTATTGGCATGGTCACGCAAGATACGTCGCTTTTACATAGAAGCGTGCGCGACAACATTTTATACGGCCGCCCCGATGCAACGGAGGCTGAAATGATTGCCGCCGCCAAACGTGCCGAAGCGCATGAATTTATACTCAATCTACAAGATGCAAAAGGCCGCACCGGCTACAACGCGCATGTGGGCGAGCGCGGTGTGAAGCTCTCTGGCGGACAGCGCCAGCGCATCGCGATTGCGCGCGTTATGCTAAAAGATGCACCTATTTTGCTTTTAGATGAAGCCACTAGCGCGCTGGATAGCGAAGTGGAAGCAGTAATTCAAAGCAGTTTGTACGATTTAATGGAAGGCAAAACGGTGATTGCGATTGCACACAGGCTATCCACTATCGCTGCAATGGATAGGCTGATTGTGCTCGATGATGGCAAGATTATAGAAGAAGGTTCGCATAAAAAATTACTCGCCCAAAAAGGCCTATATGCAAACCTTTGGGCGCGCCAAAGCGGCGGTTTTATAGCCGAAGATTGATAGGAGAAAAATATGAATACTGAAACTGAAGTTCGCCCACCCGTGCCACCGTTTACGCGTGAGACTGCCATACAAAAAGTACGTATGGCGGAAGATGGCTGGAACAGTCGCGACCCGCAGCGCGTCTCACTGGTGTATACGCCCAATTCGCAATGGCGAAACCGTGCAGAGTTTCCTAAAGGCCGTGAACAAATCGTGGAATTTTTAACGCGCAAATGGGCGAAAGAGCTGGATTACAGGTTGATTAAAGAACTGTGGGCGTTTGAGGGTAATCGCATCGCGGTGCGCTTTGCGTATGAGTGGCATGACGATGCAGAACTTAATAATGGTAAAACCCAGTGGTTTAGAAGTTACGGCAACGAGAACTGGCAGTTTACATCGCAAGGCTTGATGGAGCTGCGTTACGCCAGCATTAACGATTTGCCGATTAAAGAATCTGAGCGTAAATTCCACTGGCCGTTGGGTAGAAGACCGGATGACCATGCGAGTTTGAGTGAGTTGGCCTTGTAGTGCAAGATTTATTATGCAGGAAGTGGTGACAACGCATGCAGTACCATTGGGTTCCCATTGTATTGCTGACTGGAAATGAAGCATACGTAGTGCGAAAGATTGTTTAGTGACGCGATATGGAAGCTATTAAGCAATATGACAAATTTTTCACGCCATATTTGAATTTTTGCAACATCAATACTATGTGCCTTTGGAGAAGTTGAACGAAATTTTGCTAGACTTCCACGGTGTAACTTTGTGCCACATTCATGATATAGAGAAACAAGTTCTGATTTAGTTAAAAAACCAGAAGGTATTTTTTCAATGTTGATATCTCCAAGGGTTTGAGATGCTGTGATTGGCTGTGGATAAAAACCGGTATGAAGTTGTTCAAGTTTGTTAATGATGTTGTCGGCAGCATAGTCTTTATGTAATTTGCTGGTTCGAGAGGCATCGATGTCCCCGTGAGCAACCAAACAAATAAGTGCTACCGTCTCGCAAAGCATGCGTAGCTGCAGATATGTAAAATCAACCACGATAGAAGCGGGATATACTTGGTTTTTGAAAGTGGCGTCAATTGCTGACATGCGAATCGCCGCTTCACTTAAGAGCTTAGCAATCTCTCTAGCTGCCTCTTGTTGTTGCTTGGTCTGCTTTGGATATTTTTCTGACATGATATTAATAGGTTTTTTCGTCCAACCAAATTAAGCCTTCAACAACACAATCACAGCGCCGCTACCGCCGTCTTCCGGCTTGGCTTGGGCGTAGGCAATGACTTCATCGCGTTGCATCAGCCAGCTGCGCAGTTTGTGTTTAAGTACCGGTTCACGGTTACGTGAGCCTAAGCCTTTGCCATGCACAATGCGCACACAGCGGATGCCGCGCTTTTTGCAGTTGCTTAAGAAATCAGCGACATAGGCTCTTGCTTCGTCCGAAACCAAGCCATGCAAATCAATCTGCGCCTGCACCACCCAAAAGCCGCGGCGTAATTTGCTTAAAATATTGGGGGTTTGGCCTTCGCGCAAGTAAAGCAGCTCTTCGCCGCTTTCCATCTCATGTGCGGGAATGTAGTTGTCGCTTAAACTATCACTAAGGGCCTGCTTTTCATCGCGCATAAACTGTTTGGCGATGGGTTTTGGGTGTAGCTTTGGAACGTGCTGCGGCTCTACTTTTAACGGACGCGCGCCGCTTACCGCTTCGCGGAAAAGTCGTAACTCATCATCGGTGTCATCAGTATTGTCCACGGCATCTGCTTGCAACTATTTCAAGTTATCCAAATAACGTTCAGCATCCAACGCAGCCATACAGCCCGTGCCAGCGCTGGTTACCGCTTGGCGGTAAATATGGTCTTGCACATCACCCGCTGCAAACACGCCTGGCACACTCGTCGCAGTAAAATTACCTTCACGACCACATTGAGTAACGATATAACCGCCTTCCATTTCAAGTTGGCCTTCAAAAATTTGCGTGTTGGGTTGGTGGCCAATGGCAATAAATACGCCCTTAAGCGCGATGTCTTTGGTTGTACCAGTTTGCGTATTTTTAATACGCATGCCAGTGACACCCGTGTTATCGCCCAATACTTCATTGAGCGTGTTGAATGTTTCCAACGCCACTTTGCCTTCCGCCACTCTTGCATTCAGTTTATCCACCAAAATGGCCTCGGCTTTAAATTTGTCGCGTCTATGCACCAGCGTGACTTTGCTGGCGATATTGGCTAAATACAGTGTTTCTTCCACCGCGGTATTGCCGCCGCCGATGACAGCAACTTCTTGATTTTTATAGAAAAAACCATCACATGTCGCGCAAGCAGAAACGCCTTTTCCGCTGAATGCCTCCTCAGATGGAATGCCTAAATACTTGGCTGAAGCGCCAGTCGCAATAATCAGCGCATCGCAGGTATATTCACCATTATCGCCGACTAACCGAATTGGTTTTTCCTTAAGATGTGCAGTGTGAATGTGGTCAAAAATCATCTCGGTATTAAAGCGCTCCGCATGTTTTTGAAAGCGCTCCATCAACTCCGGCCCTTGCACGCCGTCCACATCGGCAGGCCAGTTATCGACTTCAGTCGTGGTCATCAATTGACCGCCTTGCGCAATGCCGGTAATCAACACTGGCTTAAGGTTGGCGCGGGCGGCGTAAACCGCGGCAGAATAACCCGCAGGGCCGGAGCCTAATATAAGAAGATGGGCGTGACGTGCTGCCATTGTACTTGTTGCCATGTTTCTGGGCTTTCTATGAAAGTTTCAATAAGGTTAAATGAGGGCGAGCCGTTTACTTTTCAAGCAAACTGCGTAGCATCCATGCAGTTTTTTCGTGTAATTGTAAACGTTGTGTGAGTAAATCTGCTGTAGCTTCGTCTGATGCGCTTTCAGCGGCTGGAAACACGCTACGCGCGGTGCGGCATACCGCCTCGTGGCCAGCCACAAGCTCTGCAATCATATCATTGGCTTTAGGTACGCCATTCGCTTCGGGAATGGACGAAAGTTTAGCAAATTGGCTATAGGTGCCAGGCGCGTAAATATCGAGTGATCGAATGCGCTCAGCTACTAAATCTACCGCCAAAGCCAGTTCGTTGTATTGCACCTCAAACATGAGATGCAAAGTGTTAAACATTGGCCCAGTAACGTTCCAATGAAAATAATGCGTTTTGAGATACAGAGAATAGGTATCGGCCAATAATCTTGATAGGCCTTCTGCAATCGCTTTTCTATCTTGTTCTTTTATGCCGATATCCATGATTAATTTCCTTTTCGTTAACTAAATGTAATTTTAATTTTTAGACACACTTTACGCAATTTGATTTTGCTATAATCAACAATTAATTTTAGCTACGCCTATTTTCTATTATAGGTATTTTTAAAGGTTTGTAACATATTGTTTTTTAATAAAAAATCATCAGCTGTCAATGGTCGCAACGAAGCGCCAAAAACTCCCCAGCAGCAAAAACATGCACATTTAGTACGCGAGGCATGGTGGCTGGTGCTGGTGCTGGTGGGCGCGTATCTGGCCGTTATATTAATGACCTATGCTAAGCAAGACCCTTCTTGGTCGCATATGGCGAGTGAGCACGCTGCTATTAGCAATGCGGGTGGCTCAGTGGGTGCTTGGGTTGCCGATATGCTGTTGTATTTGTTCGGATTTTCTGCGTGGTGGTGGGTGGTGCTGGCGTTTTACAGCATGTGGCTGGTGTATCAACGTTTAGAGCTGACAATTTCTGAGCGCCCATTTTTAGTGTTTAATCTGTTCGGTTTTAGCTTATTGATATTGGCATCTAGCACTTTAGAAGCGGGCTATTTAATTGCGCTACCAGCCACGCTGCCACTTGACGCGGGTGGTATGCTGGGTAATGCGTTAGATGGGTTGTTGCGAGATATGTTTGGTTACGCCGGTTCTACCATGATATTGCTGTTGCTATTTGCAGTGGGCTTTAGTTTATTCACAGGCTGGTCGTGGATTATGATGACCGAAAAACTAGGTACTGGGCTAATCGCAAGCTACCACTGGGTACGCGACAAATATTACGATTGGCAAGACAGAAAAGCTGGAAAAGTGGTTGGACTTAAACGCGAAGAATTTGTAGAAAATGAGCGCAAACGTACTGAGGATCGCGCCCCGCTTGAAATTAAGCCTGCGCAAACTGAAATCGCTAAAAGTGAGCGCGTGCTAAAAGAAAAACAAACTACTTTGTTTGCCTCAGACCCAGATTCCACCTTGCCACCGCTGCACTTGCTGGACGAAGCCAATAATACGGTTGAGCTGCCATCGGATGAAACGCTGGATTTCACCTCTCGTTTGATTGAGCGAAAATTAGCCGATTTTGGTATCGAAGTGAAAGTGCTTTCTGCACAGCCAGGCCCAGTCATTACGCGTTTTGAGTTTGAACCTGCGGCTGGCGTAAAAGGCAGCCAAATCACCAACTTAGCGCGAGATTTAGCGCGTGCCTTGTCGGTTGTGAGCATTCGCGTGGTGGAGACAATACCAGGTAAAAGCTGCATGGGCTTAGAAATTCCCAATCCTAAACGCCAAATTGTATTTTTATCTGAAATTATGAGCAGCCAAGTGTATGCAGATATGCATTCACCGATTGCGATTGCCATGGGCAAAGATATCGCGGGCAAGCCAGTAGTGGCCGATTTAGCTAAGATGCCGCATGTTTTAGTTGCAGGTACGACTGGCTCGGGCAAGTCGGTGGCCATTAACGCGCTGATTTTGAGCTTTCTGTATAAGTCGGATGCTTCGAAAGTGCGCATGATTTTAATCGACCCGAAGATGCTTGAACTTTCGGTGTATGAAGGTATTCCGCATTTATTGGCACCAGTGGTGACCGATATGCGCCAAGCCGCTAACGCGCTCAATTGGTGTGTGGCGGAGATGGAACGCCGATACAAGATTATGTCTAGCTTGGGTGTACGTAATTTGGCAGGCTACAACCAAAAAATTAAAGAGGCCGAAAAGGCAGGCGAAAAAATACCGCATCCATTTAGCTTAACGCCAGAAGCGCCAGAGCCACTGGAAGAAATGCCGCTGATAGTGGTGGTGATTGATGAGTTGGCTGATTTGATGATGGTTGTGGGTAAAAAAGTAGAAGAGCTCATCGCGCGCCTCGCCCAAAAGGCACGTGCATCGGGCATTCATTTGGTTCTTGCAACGCAGCGGCCATCGGTAGATGTGATTACGGGCTTAATTAAGGCCAATGTGCCTACGCGTATCTCGTTTCAAGTGTCCAGTAAAATTGACTCGCGCACCATATTAGACCAAATGGGCGCTGAAGCGTTACTAGGTCAGGGGGATATGTTGTACATGCCGCCTGGCACGGGTTACCCAGTGCGCATACACGGTGCATTTGTGAGCGATCACGAGGTACATCAGGTAGTGAATCACTTAAAAGCGATGGGTGGGCCGAACTATATCGAAGGGATATTGACCAATGAAACAGAAGGTGGCAGTGAACTGGGCGATTTTAATGATGATGGTGCCGAGAAAGACCCGCTTTATGATGAAGCGGTTTCTATCGTGCTAAAAAGCCGTCGTGCGTCGATTTCATCGGTACAGCGCCAGTTACGTATTGGTTACAACCGTGCCGCGCGTCTGATAGAGGATATGGAGCGGGCAGGGTTGGTTTCTGCCATGCAAAGCAACGGTAATAGAGAGGTGTTGGCTGCAAATAATGCATCACATGACGATTAGAACTGTAACTTATAGTGTGGTAACTTGTATGTTAGTTTTGTTTGCTGGCACAGCAATGGCAGACGGCGTTTCGAGTCTGCGCGATTTCTTTGAAAACACCAACACCATGCGTGCCAAATTTAGCCAAGTGGTGAACGACACGCAAGGTCGCAAAGTGCAAGAAGTAGAAGGCACGATGCAACTTCAGCGCCCCAATAAATTTCGTTGGGATTACAACAAGCCTTACGAACAGCAAATTATTAGCGATGGCAAAGATGTGTTTTTGTATGACACCGATTTGCAGCAAGTGACTGTTCGTGAATTGAGTCGTGCTATAGGCTCAAGTCCCGCGGCCATGCTAGCGGGCGGCGATGCGGTAGAAAAAAGTTTTACCCTAAAAAATGCCTTTCGCAAGGATGGGTTGACTTGGGTCTTAGCTTTACCGAAAGATAAAGAAAGTGGTTTTGAGCGCGTTTTATTGGGCTTTAAAGCTGAAAAATTACGCAAAATGGAGCTGTATGACAGCTTTGGTCACGTTACACTTATTACTTTTAATGAGGTTGAGCGTAACCCAGTGTTGCAAAATACTACATTTCTATTTACGCCACCTAAAGGCGTGGATGTGGTGGGCGAGTAAAGCGTAGCGTAAAAAAGTTGTGAACTTGCAACAAGCTCTTATTGCAGCAGCCTAACTTAACTTTTTACTTTATTAAGTTGCACTAACTTCTGTATTATTTAACAATTATTTTGCTTTTTAAAGACAACACATGCCAGTTTTTTTTCAATGGATTAAAACTTATTTAACATTTGCTGTTGTATTTTTCACAATTTCTTTTTCTACGATTGTACTGGCTACTCAAGATGGCGTTTTAACTGAAGCGGAAACATTAATCCGCAAAGGGGATTTTAACGCAGCTTATCAATTACTTGAACCCTTAGAAGAAGCGCGTGCAGGCGATATTGATTACGATTATTTGCTAGGGGTTGCAGCAGTAGAAAGTAACAATGTGACGCGTGGTGTATTTGCGCTAGAACGTGTATTAGCGCTAGATCCTAGCCACAAAGATGCGCGCGCCGAAATGGCCAAAGCACATTTTATGTTAGGCGAAACTGATGCCTCTAAGGCTGAATTCAACAACGTACTACAACAAAACCCTGGTGCAGAAACCAAAAAAACCGTAGAAAAACTACTGACTGCAATTCAAAAAATAGAAGGCACGACGACGACTTTTGGCGCCTTTCTTGAGTTTGGCTTGGGCTGGGATTCCAATGTCAGTAGCGCGCCGGGCATCAACACGGTGGCAGTGCCGCTATTTGGCGGTGTGCTGCTTGATTTAGGTGGCAGTGCGAATGAACGGTCGGACAATATCATTAACTTTGCTGGTGGCGTTTCATTTCGACATCCTTTTACTGAGCAATTTTCGGTGTTTGGCAGCGCTAGTGGCAATAATAAAATTAATGGTTCAGAAACTGAGTTTGATACCAGTTCGCTGGATTTCAATGCCGGTATGCAATATAAGCTGGAGCAGAATAGTTTTGTATTGGCATTGCAGGACAATCATTTTGATTTGAATGGTGATGCTTTCCGACGCGCTTATGGTGCTACGGCGCAGTGGTTGCATAATTTTGATGCACGTAATCAGGCAGGTGCATATTATCAATATGCGGGTCTAAAATACGCTGGAAATAGTATCCGTAATGCAGACAGGCAAGTTCTTGGGTTCAACGCGGCGCATGTATTTGAAGGAGACCGCCCGCCCGTGGTGTTCGCTAGTATCTATGGGGGCAAAGAAGATGCACGTGATAACTTCGCAGACTTTTTGGATCAAGATATTTATGGCGCGCGGCTAGGTGGCCAGCTCAATGTAAATAACAAAGTGCAATTATTCACTTCACTCAGCTATGAGCGCCGTCATAATGATGAGAATGATCCTGCATTTTTAGCTAGACGTAAAGATGACCAGTACGATGCTAGTTTAGGCTTAAATTATAGCCCAGCGAGAGATTGGACGATTAAGCCGCAACTTAACTATACAAAAAATGATTCTAATATTGCGCTGAATAGTTTTGAGCGCACTATTATTTCTATTAATGTGCGTAAAGATTTTAACTGGTAACTGTTAGAATAAGCTTTTAAATTTCAAGTAAGTAAATAAGTGAATAGCTTATTTCAAACAACAAGTCCCCAAGCACCTTTAGCTGAGCGATTACGCCCAAAAACTTTGGACGAAGTTGTCGGTCAATCGCATCTTTTGGGTGAAAATAAACCGCTGCGCCTTGCATTTCAATCGGGTAATTTACCTTCTATGATTCTATGGGGTCCTCCCGGTGTGGGCAAAACCACATTGGCTCGCCTCATCGCCAACACCGCCGATGCTGAATTTATCGCGGTTTCTGCCGTGCTTTCTGGTATTAAAGACATCCGCGATGCAGTAGAACGTGCCGAGTTGTCTTTGCAGCAGCACGGACGCAAAACTATTTTATTTGTCGATGAAGTACATCGTTTCAACAAAGGCCAGCAGGATGCGTTTTTGCCCTTTGTAGAAAGTGGCTTGATTACGTTTATTGGTGCCACCACAGAAAACCCTTCATTTGAAGTAAACAGCGCGCTATTAAGCCGCGCGCAAGTGTTCGTATTGAATTCACTTAGTGAACCAGAGCTGGCGCTGCTGTTGGAGCGGGCGCGATTGTTAGTGGCTGAGAACGTCACCATCGTCGATGAAGTGCGTGAGCAGATTTTAGCTTACGCGGATGGCGATGCAAGACGTTTACTTAACTTCGTAGAAGGTTTATTTAATGCGGCTTCCGGAGCAGGCGTAACAGAAATAAATGAAGCTTTTTTGCAAACCACCATGGCAGAAAAACTGCGTCGTTTTGATAAAGGTGGCGAAGCGTTTTACGATCAAATTTCCGCGTTGCATAAATCGGTTCGTGGCAGCAACCCTGATGCCGCTTTATACTGGTTTTTGCGCATGATAGATGGCGGCGCGGATCCGTTATATTTAGGACGGCGCATTATTCGTATGGCGATTGAAGATATTGGCTTGGCCGATCCGCGCGCGCAAACCATGGCGCTGGAAGCTTGCCAAATTTATGAACGACTTGGTTCGCCAGAAGGAGAATTGGCTTTAAGTAACGCAGTGATTTATTGTGCTGTAGCGCCTAAAAGCAACGCGGCTTACAACGCTTATAATCAAGCTAAGGCCTTTGTGGGAAACGATAAATCACGCATCGTGCCATTACACTTACGCAATGCGCCAACCAAGCTGATGAAGGCCTTGGATTATGGCAAAGAATACCGCTATGCGCACAACGAACCAGAAGCTTACGCGGCAGGCGTAGATTATTTCCCCGATGAAATGACAGCGCAGCAATTTTATACGCCCACACCGCGCGGCTTAGAAGGTAAAATAAGCGAAAAATTGCAACACCTTAAAGACTTAGATAAAAAAGCGAAAAAGTAGAGAGATTAAATGTTAGATATTCAAGCATTAAGAAATGATTTAGAAGGCGTGGTTAGCCAGTTAAAAAAACGTGGTTTTGAATTTGATTCGGCCAGTTTTACTGCTTTAGAGCAAGAACGTAAAACCGTTCAGACCAATACAGAGGCTCTGCAAGCCAAGCGGAATGCGGCTTCTAAGAGCATCGGTTTTGCCAAATCTAAAGGTGAAGATGTAAGTAGCATTATGGCCGAGGTGGCTGGTTTGGGTGAGCAACTAAAGGCGGGTGAAGCGCGTTTAGCGGAAATTCAAGAGCAACTCAAAACCGTCATGTTGAACGTGCCTAACTTGCCGCATGATACTGTACCGCAAGGTAAAGACGAAACGGCTAATGTAGAGGTACGTAAAGTTGGCATACCACGCAGTTTTGATTTTGCAGTGAAAGACCACACAGATGTGGGTACACCGCTTGGTTTGGATTTTGATACAGGTATTAAATTATCTGGTACACGATTTACCTTCATGCGTGGTGGTATTGCCAAGTTACACCGCGCTTTGGCGCAGTTTATGCTGGATACGCAAACCGAACAGCATGGTTACGAAGAGTGCTATACGCCGTATATTGTTAATGAGAAGACCCTACTGGGAACGGGGCAGTTACCAAAGTTTAAACAAGATTTGTTCCAAGTATCTTTTGGTGGTTCAGAAGGGAAGGCCTTATCAAGTTACGAAAATATTGTAGATGATGTAGTAGTTACCAAAGAAGAGTTGTTTTGCTTTTTAATTCCCACTTCCGAAGTCACGCTCACCAATACGGTTCGCGGTGAAATCGTGCCTCTAGAAGCCTTGCCG
>JANYCB010000126.1 GCA_025360485.1 Methylotenera sp.
AAGTTAAATTTAATCACAGCCAAAGCCGTCATCAAACAAGTTCATTGCGTCTAAGTCGGTGGTCTTGACCACAAACACCCACACTTATCAGTCGTTCATATTGTTAAAGAGCAGTGCCTAAAATTAAATTGCTAATTACTATTAATTTTGGCGAAGGCCGCATTATACAGAGCTTTTGAGGCTGGTCAAGAATAAATTTAAAACTAATTATATTTATTTCTTAAAACGTATTTTGCGTACCACTTTCGCCTGAATTTCAAGCGAAGCGCGCATTCTACAGAGGCTATGCGTTTGGTCAAGCCCAAATTTACAAAATTACAAATTATTACAAATATCCAGCGCTCCGATTGATTTGCTCACATCACTTCAATTCTTGAGACCAATAGCCCTAAAGGGTCATTGATTCTCACCTCATAATCAATACAATGACCTAGTTAAAATATAACTTTTTCTTTAGAAATTAATTTAAGTTAAGAAAATATTTAAAGTGAAGTCAGTAAAATAAATGAAACTCGGCCTTAACCTATTGTATATAAAGTCTTTACTGTTAATAGCCAGCCTAACCGCTAGCGCCACTATCATGGCGAACGAAGTTGAAACGCCAGTAAGTCCTGAACAGAATATCGAAACGGCAACTGCTTCATCAACTAAGCTCTCTTTCAGTCCGCAAGAATCTAAATGGTCCCTCAAAAACCCCAATTCAATGCTGGTGGCAATGGCTTTCAAGTTCAAAAACACCGAAGGCTCCCCTCAAAATTATACAGAGGTAGTAGCAAGCTATTGTAGTGCAGCAAAATCTGGTGATGCTGACGCGCAATATGCACTAGGCTGGATGTACGACAATGGGCGAGGTGTTTCAGTAGACAAAAGTATTGCTGCGCAACTATATAGTATGGCAGCAGAGCAAGGGCACATTAGCGCAAAAGAATCTCTTGATAACATTAAATATACTTTGCCAAAATCCAATTTACCTACCTGTCTCTTGCCTGACCCTCTCGCGCCTGTCGCGAGTGGATTTGCCGCAGGGACAGCCCAAAACGAACGAAAAGCCATTTCAGATAAAACAGCAGCGCTGTTCTATTCCCAGAATCGTATCCTCAAACTGGTAAACAAGCTTGCTCCGCGCTACGATATAGACGCAAATCTAGCGATGGCATTCATTGCAGTGGAATCAGGATTCGATGTGCAAGCAACTTCACCGAAGAATGCTCAGGGCCTGATGCAACTCATTCCTGAAACCGCTAAACGTTTTGGTGTAAAGGATGCGTATAAAGCTGAGGATAATATCAAAGGTGGACTTGCTTATCTGCAATGGTTGCTCGCTTATTTCAAAGGCGACGTACAACTGGTGGCGGCGGCCTATAATGCTGGTGAGACTACCGTTGAGAAATACAAAGGGGTTCCGCCATACGCAGAAACGCAGATGTATGTAAAGAAAATTGCAAGTCTTTACAACAATACAACCCACCCTTATCAAGTTAATTTGGTAAAGGCTTCACCAATGCTTAACCTGCCAAATAAAAGAACCATGTAAAAATACGCTAGGTTTTTAATAACGCGAGCGGCCTTTTAAAGAATAGTAATTTTTGCAAACTTGCGCTTACCCACCTGGGCGACTACTTTAGTGCCCTTATTTAGTTGTAGATTTTTGTCGGTAATTTTTTCACTATCCAGCTTAACACCACCTTGCTCAATGGCGCGATAAGCTTCAGAAGTGCTTTCTACCAAGCCGGCTATCTTTAAAAGTTGCGCAATGCCGATGCTCTGCGAACCAATATCCACGGGCACTTCAGGCACATCCTCTGGAACACCGCCTTTTGCGCGAGTCTGGAAATCATTCAGCGCACGCTCGGCATCAGCTTGACTATGAAAGCGCGCGACAATCTCTTGCGCGAATCTCACTTTAACATTACGTGGGTTTTCACCTGCTACAACATCGGCCTTCCATTTAGCAATAGTTTCTAGCGATTCAAACGACAATAAATGAATGTAACGCCACATTAAATCATCAGAAATTGACATCAATTTAGCAAAAATAATTTCAGGCGGCTCGTTAATACCAATATAGTTATTAAGCGATTTCGACATCTTGTTAACGCCATCTAAGCCTTCTAGCAGCGGCATGGTAAGCACGCACTGTTGCGCTTGGCCCGCTTGTTTCTGCAACTCACGTCCCATCAGTAGGTTAAATTTTTGGTCGGTGCCACCCAACTCTACATCCGCTTTTAACGCAACCGAATCATAACCTTGCAATAATGGGTACATAAATTCGTGAATCGCAATCGGCTGATTGGACTTAAATCTTTTAGAAAAGTCATCACGCTCTAGCATGCGTGCCACTGTGAGACTAGCAGCGAGTTTGAGCATGCCAGCCGCACCTAAATCTGTAAGCCATGTTGAATTGAATACAATTTCAGTTTTATCTTTATCTAGTATTTTAAATACTTGCTCAGCATAAGATTTTGCATTCTCAGCCACCTGCTCTTTAGTTAATGGCGGACGCGTGGCACTTTTACCCGTTGGGTCGCCAATCATGCCAGTAAAATCGCCAATGAGGAACAAAACATGATGTCCGAGATCTTGAAAATGGCGCAATTTATTAATCAACACCGTATGTCCAAGATGCAAGTCTGGCGCGGTTGGGTCAAAACCAGCCTTGATGCGTAAAGGCACACCTTTTTTGAGTTTTTCTATTAACTCTTGCTCGATTAACAGCTCGTCGCAGCCTCGTTTTATGATGGCCAATGATTGATTAATATCTGTTTTCACAGTGTTTTCCAATGGTGTTAGTGTTATATTTTTACTAATGTGTTACTTTTTATTCGTTTATAAATTCTGTTACCATGCTTTTATATTCAAGCTGTTGGGCGATTTATAATCATAAATATATGCCCAAAGCAATTAGAGGCTTAAGGTTTCTATTTTAACGCAAAACAAATTTTTGAGCGTCCGTAAAATTAAATTGCGTGGTGATAATTAAAGTTAATTGAGAAAAAATAGCATGCAATTATTGATAGGCATTATGTCTGGCACCAGTTTAGATGGCATCGACGTTGCCTTAAGCTCCTTTGAGGAATCCAGTTGCCAATTGCTCGCCACGCATTTTGTACCTTACCCTGCGGCACTTAAATTAGAGTTATTAGCCTTGCATAAAGATAGCAACAACGAGCTGGAGTCTGCTATTTTATTGGGTAACAGACTAGCTACCATGTATGCAAATGCAGTCAAACAATTACTGGCTTCTGTACAAACAAATGCCGAAGAAATTACTGCAATTGGTTGCCACGGCCAAACCATTCGGCATCGGCCAGAGCTAGGATTTACGCTACAAATTGGTAATTCAGCGTTACTGACCGAATTAACTGGCATCACCGTTGTTTCTGATTTTAGAAGTCGCGACATTGCCGCGGGCGGCCAAGGCGCGCCCTTAGTGCCTGCATTTCACAAAGCGGTTTTCGCTAACAATAAAACCAATCGCGCTTTGGTGAACATTGGCGGCATCGCCAATATTACTTATTTGGGCAAAAATGGCGAAGTACTCGGTTTTGATTCTGGCCCAGGCAATATGCTGTTAGATGCATGGACAAAACGGCATTTAGGCAAAGAGTATGACGCCAATGGCGCATGGGCGGCTACTGGCGTGGTACTTGATAGTTTGTTATTCGATATGCTCGCAGAGCCTTATTTTGCGCTGCCTCCGCCCAAAAGCACAGGGCGCGATTTATTTAACGATGACTGGTTAAAACAGCATTTGCTGTATCCGCATTTACGTCCACAAGATGTCGCTCGCACGCTTGTCGCCTTAACCGCACATAGTATTTACAATGCGCTTAACAAATGTGGCGATGTCGACGAAGTGTATTTATGCGGCGGCGGGGCGCACAACAGCTTGCTAAAAGCCGAATTACAAGCACTGCTAGGCAATACAAAACTATTAATTACTGATGACTTAGGCGTAGGCGCTGATTGGGTAGAAGCGGTTGCCTTTGCTTGGCTGGCGAAACAAACGCTTGAAAACAAACCCGGCAATTTACCTGAAGTTACAGGGGCAAAAGGGTCGCGCGTTTTAGGCGCCATTTATCCCGCTTATAATGCTTCTTCTTGAACCCATGCACCAAGCCGCGCACTCGTTTTGTGCAAAAAAAATTAATTAAATTTTGAAGTCTTAAGGCTTTGCGCAGTGTTACGTAACATTTCACTAATTCATTGCGTATAATCTCTCTATAAACGTTAATAAAGAGCTAGTTATGTCAAAAAAACCAACCAAAGCCACCATCACCTTTGACAATGATGCAAATTCCATTGAGCTGCCCATGCTTTCTGGCACGGCTGGTAATGATGTCATCGATATTCGCAACCTCGGCAAACACAGCGTATTTACTTACGATCCTGGCTTTATGTCCACTGCCGCTTGCCAATCAAACATCACCTTTATTGATGGCGAAAAAGGTCAATTATTGTATCGCGGTTACCCGATTGAACAACTTGCAGAACATTGCGATTTTTTAGAGGTTTCGTATTTGCTGATGCACGGCGAGCTGCCAAACGCCACGCAAAAAACTGAATTTACCAGCGTCATCAACAGCCACACCATGCTGCACGACCAGCTCAGCAACATATTCCGCGGCTTTAGGCGTGATGCGCACCCCATGGCGGTAATGATAGGCGTGGTCGGCAGCATGTCGGCTTTCTATTTCGATGCCATGGACGTGTACAACCCACAACACCGTATTATTTCCGCGCATCGTTTATTGGCAAAAATCCCTACTATTGCAGCTTGGAGCTACAAATATAATTTGGGGCAGCCATTTATGCATCCAAAAAACAAGCTCAATTACGCCGAAAACTTTATACACATGATGTTTGCCACGCCCTGTGAGGAATACACGCCAAACCCAATATTGGCGCGGGCTTTTGAGAAAATTTTAATTCTACATGCTGACCACGAACAAAACGCTTCCACAAGTACCGTACGCCTAGTTGGCTCTAGTGGCGCCAATCCATTCGCCAGCATCGCAGCAGGCATCGCATCGCTTTGGGGGCCTGCGCACGGCGGTGCCAATGAAGCCACGCTAGATATGCTAGAAGAAATTGGCGATGTATCACGCATTGACGAATTTATTAAACGCGCCAAAGATAAATCTGACAGTTTCAGGCTGATGGGCTTTGGGCATCGCGTTTACCGTAGCATGGATCCACGCGCAGCGATTATGCAAAAAACCTGTTACGAAGTGCTGGATGAGCTTGGCTTGCACGACGACCCGATGTTTAAACTCGCCTTAAAATTAGAGCAAATTGCACTAGAAGATGACTATTTTGTCAGCAAAAAACTCTACCCGAATGTCGATTTTTACAGCGGCATTGTCATGCGCGCCATGGGTATTCCAAACTCCATGTTTACCGCCATCTTCGCGCTAGCCCGCACTGCCGGCTGGATAGCGCAATGGAGCGAGATGAACGCCGACCCGGAACACAAAATCGGCCGCCCAAGACAGCTTTATACGGGCGAAACAAGACGTGAGTTCGTACCGATTGGGAAGCGGAAGTAAAACAAAATGTGTTTTAGGAATGACAGATTTAGCCTAAAAGAGAACTTTCGTAAATAAATTCTATTCTTAATTGGTTAATTATGACTATTGTTGTAGGACAAATAGAACCTCTTAAAAGATTGAAGAAGATATTAAATGAGAAGGGCATTACTAGGTTTAATTCTATCGGTGAGATCAATACTTTTGTAAAGAACTTTGAATCTGAAAAGAAAAAAATACCTAAAATTATTGAAAACTTATTCGATGAAGAAATTAACAATCTGCAGTCTAATCTTAATAAGTGCCAACAGATTTATGATGATTTAAAAGCCGATATTCTTAACGAACTAAATCATGAGATAAAAAAGCTAGATGAAACGTCAAAACAGACTATAGAGAAAAGCAATAAAAACCTATTTAATAAAATACTCAACTACTTAAAAATCAAAACATTAGCCAATCAAAAATTAACTCTAGAAAAGAATTTAGAAGAAATTATACGTGAAAAAACACGTATTACTGAACATGAAGTTACTATGGTCAAAAATAAATTAATTGATTACAGAGAAAACAAAATAAACATTATTTCAACGCGATGCGCTGAATCCTATAGAAAACTAGATTCTACAAAAGAAATAGTTGATGGACTTTTCAAACTGATAGCTGGGGCAATTGGAGAAAATTCAGTAGTAAGTGAACTTCAGAAACTATCAGATAATTATTATTTAATTAATGATTTTTCAGTAGAATTTAATCCGCCTATATATAATAAAAAAGAAGACGACAGAATATATAGCATCCAAATAGATCATTTATTAATTTGCCAATCTGGTGTATTTCTTCTTGAAACCAAAAATTGGAGCAAACAGTCGACAAAGAATCTTGACTTCAGATCTCCAGTCGAGCAAATTTTAAGAACTAGTTATGCATTATTTGTGTTATTAAATAACGAATCAAAATTTAACAATATTAGTCTGACGTACCATCATTGGGGCAGCAAAAGAATACCCATCAGAAATATTCTCATTATGACTAACGAAAAACCTAAAGAAGAATTCAAACACGTAAAAGTTTTGTCTCTTAGTGAATTAATCGGATATATAAAATATTTTGACCGGATTTATAGTGAAGCTGAAGTAGAAAATATATTCGACTATTTAATTAATAAAAAACATTAACGTACATAACAAGGCGCTCGTTAGGAGGATTAGTTTAAATTCGCTGCATGGGTTTCAATCCCCTTGCCGCGCATTAGGCTTGAGCGGCAGATGGGAAGCGGCGAGGACTGTTTGA
>JANYCB010000045.1 GCA_025360485.1 Methylotenera sp.
CAAGGCATGCCCCATGCGGCCAGTTACCCCCGCTATAACGATTTTAGTTTTCTTCATTGTTAATTATTAAAACCCGATTTTTTCCAGCATGCGATCAAAGAAACTTGGCTCCGTTTCTGCAGGCAATGGTTCAGATTCCGCTTTTTTAGCTTTCGGTTTGGCATTGGCTACTGGCGCAGCCACATTTGGAGTCGCCTCACTTGGCGCCGATTCCAAATTGGTCATATCTAAATTTCTATCCATCCTAAAAATAATGGGCTCATCACGTTTAACTGTAGGCACAGTTGGCGCTGCTGGCGCAACTTTCACTGGGGCGGGCGTTAGCGCACGTGTAGGGGCTACAACAACAGGCTTAGCTGGCTCTACTTTTGGTGGTTCTGGCATTGGTGCTGGCTCATCCTTTAGCGGCTCTGTTTTTACTTCCTCATCTTGCGGCGTTTCAACTGCAGGTAAATCAACCGCTGGAGCCGCATCAGGCACAGCAGCTCCAATCGGTACTGCTAATACTGAAGGCACATCTTGCGTAACATCAGCTGCAGGTACATCTGGCAATGTGGCTGCTGGCGCCTCTAATGGTGCAGTTTTTGGCTCGTCTTTTTTCCAAAATTTAAGCTTATCTGTCCAACTTTTTTCTTCTGCTTTTGGTTTTGATGTCGCTTGCGCAGCCGCCTCTGGACTGGCTGCCGCAGGTGCTGCTATTGCTGGTTTAATCGCTGCTTTTTCATCTGTTTTCCAAAATTTTAGTTTTTCTAAAACACCTTCTTCTTTTACTTTTGGTTCAATTGATTTTCCAGATGCGGTTGTGCTGGCTTCTGCCGCAGAAGCCGCTCCAGCCGTTCCTTCCGGCACCACGTCGCCACGCACTTTAGTTAACAAATCTTTTTCAAAATCTAAAATTACACGGCGCTGCTCAACAATTTTGCCCGCTTGGCGCATTTGATAAAAATAATCCCAGCGATCTTTGTGAAAACTATCCACAACCAGCGGCGTGCCCATAATAAACCGCACTTGCGATTTGGTCATGCCAGGACGCAATTGTAGCAACATTTTCGAGGTCACCACATTACCTTGCTGAATATCCATTTTAAATGGCTTAATGGCAGGCACACTGGCTCCGCAGCCCGCCAGTAGCGCGCTGCAAATAATGAGTAAGGCAAATAATAATTTAAATAGTTGTCGCATGATTTTTTGGGCGAATGACAGAGTACTGAATTGACGTTAATATACCACGATGGGTTCAACCCTAAAACCAAAAATGTCATTTGTGAGCATATTATGATGCATGATCAGAAAGATTTAAAGAACGCCGGCTTAAAAGCGACGTTGCCACGACTTAAAATTTTAGAACTTTTTGAAAAGAGCGCTGAGCGTCATTTATCGGCTGAAGACGTCTATAAAATACTCATCAACACGGGCGAAGATGTTGGTTTAGCAACCGTATATAGGGTTTTAACGCAATTTGAGCAAGCAGGTTTGTTGCTGCGCCACCATTTTGAAAGTGGCAAAGCGGTGTTTGAGCTTAACGAAGGCAGCCACCACGATCATATTGTGTGCATGCAATGCGGCCATGTAGAAGAGTTTTGCGATGAGGAAATTGAAAAGTTACAGCACAAAGCGGCTAACGAGCGCGGTTTTAAAATTCATGAGCATTCTTTGTATATTTACGCAGATTGCACCAAAAAACCTTGTCCGCACAAAAATTAATTGCAAAAGTTTTATTGAAAAATGTAATTTAAAAACAAAAGGTTATTGTTATTTTGAGGAGTGCGTCATGTTAAAAAACCATATCATACAAAAATGGTCCTCACTATTTTTTGCGGTCGTTTTAAGCCTCACCATCACCGCCTGCGGCACCAACCCAGTCACAAAGAAAAAAGAATTCCAGTTTGTTTCAGAATCGCAAGAAATTTCCATCGGCAAAGAGAACTACTCGCCTGCGCGCCAATCGCAAGGCGGTGATTACATTATCGATCCTGACCTCACCGCTTATGTACAAAGCGTGGGTAATCGCTTGGCAAAAGTCTCCGACCGCCCAGAATTGCCATTCGAATTTGTGATTTTGAACGACTCCATCCCCAACGCATGGGCCATGCCGGGCGGCAAAATCGCCTTTAATCGCGGGCTTTTGTACGAGCTGAATAGCGAGGCCGAACTGGCCGCCGTGCTCGGCCACGAAATTACCCACGCCGCCGCACGCCACGGCGCAAAGAGCATGGAACGCGGCATTTTTATGCAAGGTGCAATGATAGCGGTTGGTATCGCCTCGCAAAACAAAAATTATGGCAACTTACTCGTTGGCGCCTCGCAAGTGGGCGCGCAGATGGCCACCATGAAATATGGTCGCGACGCCGAAAGTGAAGCCGACCATTACGGCATGGATTACATGAAAAAGGCCGGTTATGACCCTGCTGCTGCTGTCACTTTGCAGGAAACCTTTGTGCGTTTAAGTCAAGGCAAGCAGAGTAGTTTCATCGAAGGCTTGTTCGCCTCGCATCCGCCATCTCAGGAGCGGGTAGAAGCCAATAAAGCATCGCTCCAGCGTTTGGGTGCGGGCGGAGAAATGGGTAAAGATATCTACGCCGAAAAAGTGGCCAAGCTCAAAGCCACGCAACCCGCTTACAAAGCCTATGACGAAGGCGTAAAAGCGCTAGTCAAGGGTGACACCGCGACCGCGACCAAAAAAGCGCAAGAAGCGATTAGGATTGAACCGCGCGAAGCCAGATTTCAAGAGCTTTTGGGCGATGTCGCCATGGCGCAGAAAAAACCGAACGACGCGATTGGCTTATATGCCAAAGCCATACAATTGCAGCCAGATTATTTTAAACCACAAGTGCAAACCGGCATTGCGCTATACAACTTAGGCCGCAAAGCCGAAGCCGAACCTTATCTTAAAAAAGCCAATTCGCTACTCCCGACCGCGCCAGCCGCCTTGTATTTGGGCGAGATTGCTGAAGAGCGCGGCGATGTTGATGCCGCACTGCAAAATTACCAAATGGCCGCAGGTTCCGATTCTGATATCGGTAAAGAGGCGAATAGCCGAGGTGTACGAATCGATTTACCGCGCAACCCCGCCAAATATATCGAATCTGGCCCAGTGGTAGATAATGCGGGTAACCTATTTGCAGTGGTGCAAAACGACACTAGCCTGCCGGTTGGCCGCGTGCAGGTGCGCGTGATTAAGTACGATGCACAAACCGGCCGCGCCGTTGGTCAAAGCCAGCCAATGATAATTAATGGCGTACAACCCGGCAAACGTAACCAAATCGCCATTGGCGAGCGCATTCAAACGCCACAAGAGGCA
The DNA here is from genome assembly GCA_025360485.1 of Methylotenera sp. GTDB lineage: Bacteria > Pseudomonadota > Gammaproteobacteria > Burkholderiales > Methylophilaceae > Methylotenera_A. The sequence continues at coordinate 3,302 of JANYCB010000045.1, forward strand.
AGGCTTTACAAGGTGGTGGTGGAAGCGGCGGAGTTGGCGAAATAATTAGCAATTTTGGGGTAAGCCGTAAAAGACGTATTCGCCAAAGTATTTAGGATATACTAAATTTAATTAACTATATGAAATTATTAAGAATAGTGTACATTTTTTTCAACAAAAAATTCCCATTGACGCAAAGCTTTGCGTCAAATAGGATGTCTACTTTACGTTAGGCAAAAAGGATTAAAAATGGAAATAAACAATAAAAATGAAAAAATAGGGGCTTATGTTGGCATCGTTATCACCGTTGTTATCTTTCAAATTGTTGCCCCCAGCATTTTTGTAGGGCCAACTGAAAAGGGGTTGGACATGACACAACTTTTCTTCGCCGCCTTATCTGGTGCCCTTGGTGCAGTGCTTGGGAGATTTTTCGTCAAGATCTTTGGTCACAATAATGGATCCAATGCCTAACCCATCATTCAAGCGGGACTGGCTAAAGTCAGCCCCTTAATTCAGACGTTAGGATTTTATGTATTGCGAACATTGCTTTGTTGTTAGCCCTAGTTCAAGCACACGCTGCATTCAATGTGGAAAGGTATTCGTTGAAGAAAAACCTAAGCCAAAAGCTGGAAGTCTTACCAAAAAATCCAATGATGATTTTGGAAGGTATGCTGGTTTTGCGGGACTAGCGGTGGGATTTTACTCTGGGATTTTTGTACTTTTAATGATGGCTGGATATTTTGCAACATCATGGCTATGTAAAAAGTTTATCAATTCAAAAGCAATTTTATATATTCAAACTATAGCAATACAAAGTAGTTTAGTGCTAATCCCCGCAGCATTTATGGCTTATGGACACACAAAAGGGCTATTACCACTAACTGTAGATTTTATAGTATTTGATATAAGCCTACCTATATTAGGACTTGTATGGTTAATTAAGAAGCCAAGTCTAAATCCTTTAATAGCACTTACTATTTTTCAACTTATCGTACTTTCAGTAAATTTCATTAACATTTTTGAAATGGATATTGGTAGCCAAAATCACAAAGCACTGTCTAATTATATCGTTTGGCGTATTGGTGCTATTTATTTTATGTGGTCAGCCTATCTTGATAAAAATAACGATACTCAAAATGTTGAAACAACATCCTAACCTCTCCATCAAGCTCGCGTAGGGTGGATTAACGAAGTGTAATCCGCCCTACAACCCCAACATTTCTTTCGCATGACTGCGCGTGGTCTCGGTAATTTGAATGCCGCCCAACATCCGTGCGATTTCTTCGATTCTTTCTTGCGAATTTAACACTTGAATATGGCTTAAGGTTGCGCCATTCGCTTGTGTTTTAGATACTTGTAAGTGCTGTGCAGCTTGTGCGGCCACTTGCGCAAGATGGGTAATCACTAACACTTGTCTATTCTCCCCCAACTGCTTAAGTAGTTGTCCGACAACTTCTGCCACACCGCCGCCAATGCCCACATCCACTTCGTCGAAAATCATGCAAGGTACACTGCCTTGCGCCGCCGTAGTTACATGAAGGGCGAGGCTAATTCGCGATAACTCGCCGCCGGAAGCCACTTTATTCAATGGTCTAGGTTCGACACCTGCATGCCCTGCCACTAAAAACTCCACTGTTTCCAAACCATTCACAGAAGCCTCACACGGGGGTAATGCCACATCGAACTTGCCGCCACTTAAGGATAAGCGCTGCATTTCTGTGCTGATTTTTTGGCTTAAGGTTTTAGCTGCATGTTGACGGTTGGCGCTGAGTTGTTTGGCGCTTAGTTGATAAGCAGTTAAAGCCTCAGCTTCTAATTTCGCCAGTGCGCCATCGCTGGTAAAACTTTCCAACTCCGCCATACGAATTAAATCTATCGTTAGCATTTCTGGCAACTCTTCTGGCTTGCTGCGATATTTCCGCGCTGTATTATGCACCGCTTGAATGCGATTCTCTACCTCTGCAAACCGCGCGGGGTCTAGCTCTGCACGTTGTAGATAACGATTCAAAGCGCGAGTGGCTTCCTCTAGCTGAATCAATGCCGAATCCACGCCATCGGCGGCTTCTTTGAGCTGCGCATCAAATTCCACCAAATGTATCAGTTTGTTTTGCACTTGCGCCAGCATATTAATAGCGGCAGGCTCGTTTTCATCTAACAATGCAATGCAAGCTTCCAAACCGCTTAGCAAGCTGGCACCATTGGCTAGGCGATGGTGTTCCTGCTGCAAATCTTGCCATTCTTCAGCAGCAAAATTGAGCTGCTTCAACTCACGCGTTTTATCGCGCAGCTCGGCCAGCTCATCGGCAAAAGCGGCAGAGTTTTTTTCGATTTCTAAACGCTGTTGATTTAAGCCAGACCAGGTTTTATATTGCTTGGCAACTTGATTGGCAAGTTCACTATTCCCTGCAAACTCGTCTAAAATTTGCCGTTGAGTGGCAGTTTTAAGTAAAGAATGGTGGGCGTTTTGGCTGTAAATATCCACCAAACATTCGCCTAAATCTTTAAGCTGGCCGATGGTGACATTGACGCCATTGATGAAGCCTCGACTACGACCATCTGCATAAATCACGCGCCTAAGCACTAGCGCCGGCGCGGCTTGCAGGGCATTATTTTCTAGAAATATTGCGGCAGATTCGTTATTTAAAAAAGTTGCGCTGATGTCTGCTCGCTCTGCGCCCGCGCGAATCACATCGCCATCATTACGCTCACCCAACGCGAGTGAAAGCGCATCAATTAAAATAGATTTTCCCGCGCCAGTTTCGCCCGTGAGCGTGGTGAAGCCTGATGAAAACTCTAAATCGAGGCTCTCAACAATAATAAAATCGCGGATGGAAAGGCTTTGTAACATATTTTAGAGAACGAATAAAATCTTTAAAAGGTGAATATTCATTGCAAGAATGTCCAAGCATAAGGCGACAAGGCACAGACAGTACAATTAGTACGGCAAGCCGCAGTTAACGCAGTGATTGCGCATTGTTGCATTTAAGAATCAGCCCCAATTGAGCTTGTTGCGTAGCATATCAAAGTAACAATAATCACTTGGATGCAGCAAATTGATGCTCTGCTCAGCACGTTGCACCACAATTTTATCGCCTAGCTCCAAGGCCAGTAGTAACTGACCATCATAGCTTACGTGCGCTTCATCAATTTGCACTAAACTCACTTCAATTTTACTGCTGCTGCTTACGGTAATAGGCCGATTGCTCAAGGTATGTGGGCTAATTGGGACTAAAGCTATCGCATCCAAATTGGGATGCAAAATAGGCCCGCCGGCAGATAGAGAATATGCGGTTGTGCCAGTAGGCGTGCTTAAAATAAGGCCATCTGAGCGTTGTTTATGCACAAATTTACCATCAATTTGTACTTCTAGCTCAATTAAGCGCAGGCCACTTTTCACCACCACATCATTGAGTGCAACGCCTTGATGTATGAGCTTGCCGCCTCGATAAACACTCGCCACAAGTAACATGCGAGATTCTATTTGGTACTGACTCGCCAAGATTTTATCAATCTCAACCAGCATATCTTCTGCGCGCAAATCTGTTAAAAAGCCAAAACGCCCGCGATTAATGCCCACCAAAGGGATATTAAAGGCCATCAATATTCTTGCCACGCTTAGCATGGTGCCATCGCCGCCCATCACAATGGCCAAATCGACATGAGCACCGATTTTTTCTAAAGAAGCGGTCTCAAACCCTGTCAGCTCGGCATGTTTGGCCGTATTTCGCTCTACCCAAACCTTGATATTTTTAGCCGCCAAATATCGCGCCAAATCCGCCAAATCGGTCTGCATTTGCTGCAGCGCAGATTTGTTCATGTATTTGCCAATAATGGCGATAGATTTAAATGCAGTCATAGGCGAATTAAATCACAGTTGACGATGACTGAAAAGCAAATCAATCTGTTACAGCAGAACTAATTCAGGCAAAATAGCGACATAATCTGGAATATGGATAAACGCGCGCAAATTCTGCTTAAAACCTTGGTTGAACATTACATTAGTGATGGTCAGCCCATTGGCTCGCGCACGCTGTTGCAGCATTCTGGCTTGGATGTTAGCCCAGCGACGATTCGCAATGTGATGAGCGACTTAGAACACCTAGGCTTTATTGCCAGCCCGCATACCTCTGCTGGGCGCATCCCGACGCAAAAAGGCTATCGCTTGTTTGTAGATACGCTACTTACGGTGCAACCACTCGAGACAAAGGCGATCAATCAGCTTAAAAGCGGTTTAAGCTCGCCCAACCAAAATGAATTAATTAACAGTGCGGCCGATATGCTTTCACAGCTTACGCAATTTGCTGGGTTGGTGATGATTCCAAGGCGTCAACGCGTTGCGTTTAAGCATTTGGAGTTTTTGCCATTAACTGAAAAAAGAATCCTCGTGATTATTGTGACCTCTGACGGCAACGTGCAAAACCGCATTATCTTAAGTGAAAAACCGTATTCCGCCAGCGAGCTTACACAAGCCAGCAACTACTTTAACGCCAATTTTTCAGGTCAAACTTTTGAGGAAGTGCAACAAAAGCTGCATGCAGAACTCAAACAAATGCAATCCGACATGAATCGCTTAATGTCAGCCGCGCTAGACGCAAGCAGCAGCGCGGCAGACAGCGATGGTGTTATTATTGCTGGTGAACGTAATTTATTGCAAGTTGATGAGCTTTCCACCAATGTGAACAGCCTGCGTAAGCTGTTCGAAATTTTTGAGCGTCGCACCTCATTAATGGCGCTACTCGACAACAGCCAACGCGCAGAAGGCATACAGATATTCATTGGCGGTGAAAGTGGGTACTTACCTTTAGACGAATGCAGTATGGTTACCGCACCGTATGAAGCTGATGGCCAGGTGGTTGGCACGCTCGGTGTGATTGGCCCGACTAGAATGGCTTATGAGCGCGTGATACCAATTGTGGACGTGACAGCAAAACTGTTATCAAATGCATTATCGAGTAGTTAAATTAACCCAATAGAAAAAACATGACATATTACAACCCTGAACCCCCTTTCCAACACGGCGACCAACTAAAAGTAGGTATTTTGCTTGCTAACTTAGGCACGCCAGATGCGCCTACTGGTGCAGCTTTGCGGCCTTATTTACGACAGTTTTTAAGTGATACACGGGTGGTAGAAATCCCTCGCGCGATTTGGTGGTTTATTTTAAATGGCATTATTTTGGTCATTCGCCCAAAAAAATCAGCTGAAAAATACGCCATGGTTTGGATGCCAGAAGGTTCGCCATTATCAGTCCACGCGCAAAAACAAACGCAGCTTTTACGCGGCTTTTTAGCGCAAAAGATTAAATCGCCATTTGCGGTTGAGCTAGGCATGAGTTACGGCAACCCGAGCATGCAATCTGCCATTGATAAACTTCGCGCACAACATTGCGACCGCATTTTGGTGTTTCCCCTGTATCCGCAATATGCAGCCAGCAGCACGGCATCGGTCATGGACGCGGTGTTCCGTGTGTTGCTCAAAACACGCAACCAACCCGCAATACGCAGCATTCGCAGCTATCACGACCACCCAGCCTACATCTCGGCGTTAGTGCAAAGTGTACACAAATATTGGGAAATCAACGGCAAGCCAAGTAAATTGGTGATGAGCTTTCATGGCGTGCCGAAAGCGCACCTGGCGAGCGGCGACCCTTACCACTGCCAATGCCACAAAACAGCGCGACTTTTGGCCGAAGCGCTGGGTTTAAGCAAAGATGAATACTTACTCGCGTTTCAATCGCGCTTTGGCAAGCAAGAATGGCTGAAGCCTTATTTAGCAGCCACTTTAACCGATTTAGGTAAAGCCAAAACTAAGCGCATTGATGTGATATGCCCAGGGTTTAGCAGTGATTGTCTGGAAACGCTGGAAGAAATTGCCATGGAAGGTAAACATATCTTTCAAAGTAATGGCGGCGGCGAATACAATTACATCCCCGCGCTTAATGAAAACGATGCATGGATACACGCCATGACCGAAATCGCGCTGGAAAACCTGCAAGGCTGGGTTTCGCCCGAGTGGGATACTGCGCAGGCCAAAAAAGACGCAGAAATGACCAAATTGCGCGCGCAAGCTTTGGGTGCTAAACAATAAGCGCTATACTCTCACTTTTGGCTCTTAGCTTACATTTATGATAGTAATTACTGGCGGCGCGGGGATGATTGGCAGCGTGATTGGCTGGCATCTCAACACAGAACTCGGTCGCGATGATTTAGTGATTGTTGACCATATTACCCATGAGGAGCAATGGCAAAACCTTGCTCCTCATGGGTAATATGGTCAACAATCACTAAATCATCGCGACCGAGTTCTGTGTTGAGATGCCAGCCAATCACGCTGCCAATCATCCCCGCGCCGCCAGTAATTACTATCA
>JANYCB010000077.1 GCA_025360485.1 Methylotenera sp.
GATGCCAGCAGTGTAGAGCTATTAGCGGAAATTAACCTTGAGAAAATTTTAGCCACGCTACAAACGCATAAACCCAATATCGCGGTGATTGATTCCATTCAAACCGTGTATTCTGAGGTGTTGCAATCTGCGCCTGGTTCTGTCGCGCAGGTGCGTGAATGCTCTGCGCAGTTAACGCGTTTGGCTAAGCAGTTGGGCATTACCGTGATTTTGGTAGGCCATGTGACTAAAGAAGGCTCACTAGCAGGGCCGCGGGTGCTAGAGCATATTGTCGATACTGTTTTGTATTTTGAAGGTGACCAGAATTCATCTTTCCGTCTCATTCGTGCCTTCAAAAACCGCTTTGGCGCGGTGAACGAGCTAGGCGTATTCGCGATGACCGAACATGGCTTGCGTGAGGTTTCTAATCCATCGGCCTTGTTTTTATCGCACCACGAAAGCCAAGTGGCGGGTAGTTGCATCACCGTGACCATGGAAGGCACGCGGCCGTTATTGATTGAAATTCAGGCTTTGGTGGATGAAAGTCATGCGCCCAACGCAAAAAGATTAGCAACTGGCCTTGAACAGAATCGTTTAGCCATGCTGCTAGCGGTGTTGAATCGCCATGCCGGTATTCCGTGTTTTGACCAAGATGTATTTATCAACGCAGTAGGTGGTGTTAAAATTGCCGAGCCAGCAGTCGATTTAGCGGTGATACTATCGATTGTTTCTTCTTTAAAAAACAAACCATTAGAGAATAAACTTATAGTGTTTGGTGAAGTTGGTTTGGCGGGTGAAGTGCGCCCCGTACAAGGCGGCCAAATGCGCTTAAAAGAAGCCGCAAAACTAGGCTTTACCAAAGCCATTGTGCCAAAAGCCAATGCACCAAAAGTTAAGATTGTAGGGCTAGAAGTGATAGCAGTTGAAAGATTGGAACAAGCGTTAGGGCGTTTATGACTGCTACTCTTGAACATACGGCGCTTGTTGAATTGATTTCTTGGATTGATATCAATACTTCAAATCTCACGCTTCCAGCTGATGAGAGGTCTTTGATAGCAGTTGGCTGCTTCGATACTACCTTAGAACATCAAGCTGCAATCGCAATACTTCATGCTTCAGAATTGCCAGGCTCAATGCTTGCGCTTTTACGAGTGCTATCAGAATCACTGATTCGTGGTCTTTGGTTGCTGCACTGTGCTACAGATAATGAACTTCAGAAATTCAAGAAGGGGAAAATAGGCAAATCTTTCAATCAACTTGTTTTAGATTTTGAAGAGAAGATTGGAACTCCGGGAGGAGTGTTGTCAGGTTTTAAAGAGTCTGCTTGGGTAGCTATGAACGGTTTCACACACACTGGATTTATTCAGGTGTCACGTCGCCACGCATCTGGTCGAGTAGAAGCAAACTACCCAGAACATGAACTTGCACAGGCGCTGGATGCTGCTGGTGCACTTGGAATGGTTGCTGCAGGCCAAATAATAGCCATGTCGAATCGTAAAGAGCTGCTTCCATTGTTTTCAGAGAGAATGACACTTTATGGTGCTCAACGAACCTAAAAGGTTTAGCTCAATTACGACACATTACGCTACGCTGGTACGCCTATAAATCTTTGCAACAATGACAAAATCAAACAGAAATAGTCGGACCACCAGTATTCATCATCATTACGCCTTGGCTAGGTAAAAAGTATTCAATAAGTAGACTGAACAAGGCAATAAAAATCCCGACAAAAAACGCTGTCCAGAAGCCGGAAAGCTTGAATCCGTTCACTAGCTTGGCGACCAACATGATCATCAGCGCGTTCACCACCAATACAAATAGCCCCAACGTCACAATGGTGAGTGGGAAGGTGAGAATGAGTAAAATAGGGCGTAATACGGCATTGACAAAGCCGAGCACCAGCGCGGAAATAAGCAAAGCCGATTTATTGGAAAACTTGATACCACTAAAGAGATGGCTGGCGACCCATAACGAGAGGCTCATGATGGCCCAGTGGATGAGGAAATCGGATAAATGTGCGTTCATGCTCATGCTTTCTAAAAAGTTAAGGATTAATAATGTAGTTAGCAGCGTTGATGCCGCTACGCACCGCACCTTCTATGGTGGCGGGGTAATCGGCATAGGTGTAATCACCCGCCAAATACAAATGCGGGTAGGGCGTTATGTGGGCTGGCCTTGGTAAATTCACATTGCACGAGAATGTCGCGCGTTTTTCGGCAATCACCTTATGCCAAAGCGGTTTATCTAGCTGCGGGAAAGCGGCCTTTAACTCTTGTGCGACCTTAAGCGCCAGCTCTTCTTGAGTTATGTCTTGGTGTTTGCCTTCCGCGCTAATAATCACCGCCATTAAGCCATGCTGTTTACATAAAATGCCTCTATCAAACACCCATTGACTTAAACCGCCAGTCAAGCCCAGCATGGGCGCAGAGAGAGTTGTGTTGCGTGGGTATTGCAAATAAATAGTGTAAATGGGTTGATAGTCATAGCTATCTGTTTGTTCTGCAAGATTACTTAGCTTAGGTAAATCGCCAATCACATTGCGTAGCCGCACCGGTGACATCGCCACAATAACGTGACTGGCTTCAAAGGACTCTTCTTTAGTGGAAACGCTGTAGCCATTGGCATTTGGGGTGATACTTTTAACGCGTTTATTATGCAGCACCTTTGCGTTGTTCGCGTTGAGATAGCGTGCAATGGGCTGCGAAAATAGTTGCGATAAATCGAGTTTTGGCAACAAAAAATCACTATCGGCTTTTTTACTGTTAAACGTGTCGCGGAGTACATTTAAAAATATTCTGCTACTGGCAATATTAATTGGCGTATTTAGCGCCGCCAAGCATAGCGGCTCCCACAGCATTGTGGTGACATTGCTCGATTGCTGATTGATATGTAAAAAATTGGCTAGCGGTGCATCATCAGCAATCTGATAATGGCTATTTTTAAGGCGAAGCATGAATTTAATGACAGCGACACGCTCACTCCAGTGCAGGCCTTGGCAACACAAAAAGCCTATAAGTTGGTTGAGTGGCGCTGGCAGGCAGCTAGGCGCGTTGAGCTTAAAGGCGGTTTGTTTGCCTGCGCGCACATCTAGGCTTAAAGGCACGCGTAAAAAAGCGTCTTTTTCTTGCACGCCGACACTTGCCAATAGTTTTAACGTTTCGCGATAAGCACCCAGCATAATGTGCTGGCCGTTATCGAGTTGATGTACCTGGCTGCCGAATTCAATCGCCACACTGCGGGCGCGGCCGCCAGTTTGCGCGGCAGCATCTAGCAGAGTGACTTGTATGCCTTGCGCTGCTAGATTTACTGCAGCCCCCATACCGGCCATACCGGCGCCAATTACAACGACGTGCCTAGCCTGCTTATTCATCGGGCATATTTAAAATAGGTTTGCACAGCGAGAAATATTTTTCTTAAGGGTGGTAATTTGGTTTTATAGTTTAAGACTTTTTCGGCGCTATCGGCTTTAATCTCGCGCAACAAGGTACGGTAGATGGCTGCCATCATCAAGCCTGCACGTTGCTGTTTGGCGTCTTCCGCTGGTAATTCTCGCAGCGCTTTATCATAATAAGTTTCCGCACGCTCGATTTGATATTCGATGAGTTCTTTTACTTCTGCAGATTCACGACTTTGTAAAATATCATCTTCAGATACTTTTGCTTTCCTTAACTCATCCAAAGGCAAGTAAATACGGCCTCTGCGGGCATCTTCACCTACGTCGCGAATAATATTAGTCAACTGGAACGCCATGCCTAAATCGTGTGCATATTTAAGCGTTTTACGATTTTTAAAGCCAAAAATTTGTGCTGAAAGCAACCCAACTACGCTAGCGACGCGATAGCAATAGAGTTGCAATTGCTTAAAATCCTCGTAGCGATTGAATTTTAAATCCATTTCCATGCCGTCAATAATCTCTAAAAAGTGTTCTTGGGCAAGTTGAAATTGTGCAACAACAGGCTGCAAGGCTTTAGTGACGGGGTGTTGTGGCGTGCCAGCATACAAGTTAGCAATTTCACTTTTCCACCAATTGAGCTTGGTTTGTGCCACAGAATAATCAGTGCATTCATCTACCACGTCGTCCACTTCACGGCAGAATGCGTAAAGAGCCGTCATGGCATCGCGTTGTATTTTCGGTAGAAATATGAAGCTAAAGGTAAAGCTGGAGCCACTTTGAGAGGCTTTTTGTTTGCAATATTGCAGTGGGGTCATGTTTTGGGTGGCGTCATCCGTTATTTTAATAAGGCTTTAAGCAGAATCACAGGCCAATCCCACGCCACGAGCATAGGCCGGTGCTTAAACACATTACCACGCACATTTCTAAGCTTATATAGCACACGTTCGCCACCATTAATAATCAACCGCATTTCAAGGCCAACGCGGCCCGGCAGCACGTTCCCAAGCGGCTTACCTTCGAGTAGCATGGCCTCGGCGCGGTCGATATTAAACAGCATGAATTGCTCCCAATGTCGGTTGACATGCTGGCTAGCGATTTGTGCTTCGGTCACGCCAAACTGCTTCATTTCATCTTCGCATAAATAAATGCGACTTTTGTGAAACTCGTTTTCAAAATCAATCGCCACATCTTGATAAAAATTAATCAATTGTAAAGCCGTGCAAATTTTGTTGGAGTAAATAATATTCTCGGGTGTAGCTTTGCCAAAAAGATGCAGTAACAGTGCGCCTATTGGGTTTGCAGAGCGTCGACAATAATCTAATAGCTCGAAAAAATTAGCATAACGCGACTTTGTGACATCTTGACCAAACGCATCGAGTAAATCGTAAAACGGCGTTAGCGGCAAATCATGTTGCTGAATCATGTTGCCGAATTCGGTAAAGAAGGGCGATTTTGTTCTTTTGTTACTTTTGATTAAGTCTAGTTCATCCTTAAAGCCCTGCAGCTTGGCCAAGCGCCACATCGGCTTGTGATAACCTTCGTCGGCAAAATCATCCGCTTGACGCGCAAACGTGTAAATTAAGGAGATAGGATCGCGTAAATGTTTGGGCAATACGATAGAGGCTACGGGAAAATTCTCGTAATGCTGTTGCGAAAGCGCGAAGATGTCTTCTCGCTTTACTTCTTTTGTCACATCAAAAATATTGGAATCGGTCACCATTGACTTAAGTATGCCACAAAACATATAAATACATAAAGGCTACAGCGCTAGCGCCTACCATGCGCTACAATAATCATAAGATATTAGTGGAAAATACAACTTATGTTAGGTATTATTGGTGGCACGGGTTTAGCACAACTGGAAAACTTGAAAATTGCTAGGCGCCAAATCGCGCGTACGCCTTTTGGCGAGGCTTCACAGCCTTTGGTGTTTGGTGAATTGGCAGGCGTTGAGGTGGTATTTTTAGCGCGCCATGGCGGCGGGCATACCATTCCGCCACACGCAGTGAATTATCGCGCCAACATTTGGGCATTACATTCAATTGGCGTAAAAAATTTGCTGGCCATTGCAACCACAGGCGGCATAGCGAGTGATTTATCACCTGGAGATATTGTGTTGCCGCATCAAATCATTGATTACACGCATGGCCGCAAAACTACTTACCATGATGGCATTGAGTTGCCAGTTAAACATATCGATTTTACCGAACCTTATTCGCAAGACTTGCGTCAAATTTGCAAGCAAGCCGCTAGCAATGTTCAACAAGATTTACGTGATGGTGGTGTGTACGCATGTGTGCAGGGCCCAAGGTTAGAAACGGCGGCAGAAATTAATCGCTTAGAAAACGATGGGGCAACGCTGGTAGGGATGACAGGCATGCCAGAAGCTGCGCTAGCGCGTGAGTTGAACTTGCACTATGCTGCGCTATGCCCAGTAGCGAATCACGCCGCAGGGCGCGCTACAAGTGTGAATGGCATTCAGTATGAAGCCTTGAGTGCAAAATTAGAACTTACGATGCGAAAAGTACGCGTATTGATTGAAGAAGTCGCACGCATTTATCAGGAAAAGTAGTATGAGTTGTGAGTTAATATGACAGTTAGAACAGTGTTACGCATGGGTGAACCGCTTTTACTCGAAAAAGCGTTACCTATAGTCGCGTTTGATACGCCTGAATTACACGCTTTAATTGAAGATATGCAAGATACCATGCAAGCCATGGATGGCGCGGGTATTGCCGCACCGCAGATAGGCGTGAGTTTGCAAGTGGTGATTTTTGGTGTCGGACAGAATCCGCGCTATCCAGATGCCGAGCAGGTGCCTTATACCGTGCTGATTAATCCAACACTTACGCCAGTGGGTGATGAAATCGAAGAAGGTTGGGAAGGCTGCTTATCTGTTCCAGGTATGCGTGGCTTGGTGCCACGCTACGAGCGCCTGCATTATGCAGGCTTTGATCAATTCGGTAACACTATCGACAGGCTGGTAAGCGGCTTCCACGCTAGGGTTGTGCAGCACGAATGCGATCATTTAAACGGCATTTTATACCCCATGCGTATTGCTGACTTAAGTCAATTTGGCTATACCGATATAATTTTTCCAGGTCAAGATATTCCAGATGACTAATTATTTGCTATAATGCGCGCTTCGCTGAAATCTGGCTTGGAAGAGTGGCAGAGCGCAAGATTTTAATATGGGCATGCTACAGTCTTCAAGACTGTTTTAACAAATGGTCGAAAAGTAACAAAGTTTTTTATATTCGGAAGAGTGGCAGAGCGGTTTAATGCTACAGTCTTGAAAACTGTCGTGGGTGCGAGCCCACCGTGAGTTCGAATCTCACCTCTTCCGCCAAATTTTTAATGCCGCCTAAAACCTAGCTAAAGGTTGCTAAGCGGCATTTGTTTTTTTAGTTAATATTTTAAGGATAAAACATGACACAAATCGTTATAGACCACAATCCATCTGAAGAAAAATTAAAGTCACTAGGTGTTACCAGCTGGTCGATTTGGGATTGTGCGCCATCAAAATTCCCATTAGATTTCGGCATGACTGAGAGTGCGTATGTGCTTGAAGGCGAATTTTATGTAACGCCAGAAGGCGGCGAAAAAGTGGTGATTAAGGCCGGTGATTTCGTGGTGTTTCCAAAAGGCATGAAATCGCAGTGGGAAGTAACAAAACAACTGAAAAAGCACTACAAACATTCATAATTGCATTTTTGTGTGTAAGGACTACAATAAACCTCGGATATTTAATATTCGAGGTTTATTGTTATTTAGGAGCTCATCATGAATATCATTGTTGAAAAACCTGATGCCGCCAAACTCACTGCACTTGGCGTCAATACTTGGCCGACTTGGTCAAAAGAAGTATCTAAATTTCCCTGGAGTTATAACTCACAAGAAATCGCCTTTATTTTAGAAGGTGAAGTCACCGTAACACCCAAAAATGGCGGCAACCCAGTAAGTTTTGGTGTTGGCGACCTAGTGACTTTCCCTGCTGGGTTATCTTGCGTTTGGGAGGTTAAAAAACCGTTACGCAAATATTATCAATTTAGTTAGATTTGCCATAAAAACTGCACTGCAATAAAAAAGCTGCACATAAAAGTGCAGCTTTTTAAATTAAAACGCTTAAACTTAGTGTACAGCTGGCAACGTGTTTGGGTTAGCCGTATTCAGGCATGATGGTTGTTCAAAACCATCGGTAATGCCATTAGATGTGACTGTATTAAGACCATCGATAATCATATTGTCAGGACGTAAAGGGTCGCCAGACACACCACCAACAGATGTGCCGAAGTTATCAAGATGCAGGGCGTGACGCACACGCCAGCCAATCATGTGATCGGCACAAGAGGTATCGCCCGATACGCCCACGCCACCGATGATGCGCTCATCGCTGTTATAGAGGCCTAAACCGCCGCCAAATACATTCACACCGCCCACACGTTTACCTACCATGTAGTCATTTCTAGTACCAGCATCTGCAGGGTTGCCGCCATAAGCCACTGCAGGGTCTACTGGGTTGCTGAACTGCAAGCCATATAAGCTGCCGCCCATTGGGGTTGCGTCAGAAGTACCTTGTGCAGCCGAATAGAGGTTGGCCGTAGAAAGCGCTAAGCCATCTAAACTAAATGCATTAGCGGTATTGGCTTTTTGAGCGGAAATTACGCGGCTACCAGGCCATTGTTCGCCACGGTTGGCGCCAGAGAAGGCTACTGCGCATACCACACCATCGCGATCAACAATCGTCCCCCACATTTGTAAATTGATGCCGCTTGATTCATCAGCCACGGCTTGTATTAACGCGTCTTTGAGTTGTGAGTAGCTTGGCAGCAATCCACAGCCATTTCTGGGTGATTGTGTTTTAGCTGATTCTGGTGCAGCGGCAAATGCAGTGCTACTTACAGTTGCGACAATTGCACCGGCTACAATTATTTTGAGTAAATTATTACTTTTCATTTTAAACTCCCTTAATTTTGTTGTTGGTAATGAAAATTACGCTTTTAAAACTTGTTCTTTTTAGTGCTTTTCAAATAAATAACTTTATGGCACTAAATCTTAATTAAATTTTCACGCATATAACTTTCACGCATATAACTTTCACGCATATAACTTTCACGCATATAACTATCTTCGCAAAAATATACAAAGTCTAATACTTTTTTGATATAAATAAGCTGCTTTATATAATCCCTCTCAAACCACCTAAACATGCGGCATTTGGCTTGGTAGGGTTTATATGTAGTCTTTCAATTTAGTCTAATATGCACAAAATATATTAGTACTGCAATATGAATATGTTATGAACAAAAGACTAGCATGACATAAAAGATATCGATTTTTTACAAGCCTGTGAGGTCAGCTTTCAATGCGTCAATTTGAGTCGAGTCGAGTTGATTGCCATGTTTGGCGGAAATCAAAAAACTATCCTCGGCGCGATTACCCAGCGTGTTGATTTTTGCATTATGTAAATCCACTTCGTGCTGCAAAAATGTAAACGCAATCTTTGCCAGCAGCCCAGGGCGGTCACCCGCTACGATTTCAAGTGTGTGGTTCATACTTTGTGCTTCCGGATTAATACTCACTTGTGTGGCAAATGGCATGTGCTTCACTTGTCGGCTGACACGGCCTTCTAGCGGTGCTTCTAAAGTGGTTGAAGCGGTGATTTTTTCGGTTAATTCCGCCTCAATAAATTTTAACAATCCACTATAACTAACCGACTTACCTGATTGATCTAAAACAATAAAACTGTTTAACGCGTAACCGTGATTGGAGGTGTAAATTTTGGCTTGTACAATGTTATAGGCCATGCGGTCAAAGAAGTTACAAATGCGCGCAAATAAATCATCTCGGTCTAGTGTGTAAATCATCACTTGAATGCCATCACCGCTCGGGCTTAAACGCGCGCGAACAATGGGTGCCAGCGTGTGCGCATGCGGTGTGAGCAAACGGCTTTGCCACGCAATTTCATCAGGCTCGAAACGCATGAAATAGGCTTGACCGATGTTATCCCATAGCGCTTGATAGGATTGAGGCTGAAGCCCATATTTATTCAGTTTGAGGGCTGCTTCTTGTTGGCGTATTTCAATGGCTTGTTGAACGCTAAATGTTTCGTTGTTAAGCACGCGTTTTGTCGCATTGAATAGATTCTCTAACAAACGTGCTTTCCATGCGTTCCACACAGCAGGGCTGGTACCGCGAATATCGGCTACCGTCAGTAAATACAAGGCTGTTAGGCGTTTTTCTGTTTTTACAAATTTTGCGAATTGCTCAATGATATTCGGATCAGATAAATCTGATTTTTGTGCAGTGCTCGACATTTTAAGATGGGATTCCACCAGCCAAGCCACTAGATTCGCATCTTCTTTTGGCAAATTGTGTAGCTTACAAAAACGTTTTGCATCTACAGTACCAAGTGTGGAATGATCACCGCCGCGTCCTTTGGCGATATCATGAAACAAGGCTGCTAAGTAGAGCAGGTTGGGCTTCTCGAAAGCTGCAAACAGTTGACTGCACAATGGAAACTCGTGTTTTAACTCGGGCTTAGCAAAGCGCCGCAAGTTTGCCAGCACATTTAAGATGTGTTCATCAACGGTATAAACGTGAAATAAGTCATGTTGCATTTGGCCGACAATCTTGCCGAAAGCGGGAATATATTGCCCTAAAATGCCAGCGTTATTCATACGGCGCAAGGTGTGATTGACGCCATTTTTTTGAGATAATATGTTTAAAAATAAGATTTTATTTATTTTTGAATCTCGAAAGTCATGATTGACGATCTTCTTAACACGTTGCAATTCACGGAGTAAATTGGCGCTCATGCCGCTAAGTTCTGGGTGTTGTTGCAGTAATAAAAAACTTTCTAAAATGGCACTTGGTTGAAGTTGCAAAAGTTGCGCAGTTTTTGCATATAACAAGCCATTCCGAGCTTCAAATCGACTATTAATAGAAGAGATGGCAGGTGCATTTTTACTTAAAGTAGACTCTAAAGTTTTAATTAGTATCTCATTGATTAAACTAATAAACTTTGCACTACGATAATAACTTTGCATCAACTGCTCACTAGCACGTTTGTTTGCAGTATTCACCAAATCCAAGTTGTCTGCGAGCTCATTCTGAAAATCAAATAACAGTCTATCTTCACGACGTTTGGCTAAATAATGTAAGCGAATACGTAGCGTTTGCAAATTACGCTCATGGCGTTGAATTTGACGCAGTTCCGCAGCGGTAATGATGTTATTTTTAGCGAGTTCCAGCCAATTTTTACCTAACTTTTGGCTTTGCGTCAGCCATAAAATCATGTGCAAATCGCGCAGCCCGCCTGGGCTTTCTTTAATATTGGGCTCTAGACTGTAAGCAGTATCATTAAACTTGGCGTGGCGATTATCTTGCTCTTTAAATTTGGCTGCAAAAAACGCCGCAGATTGCATTAACGTATCTATCGCCTCTACAAATAATTGATAATTGACCTTGTTGCCTGCCAACAAGCGCGCCTCGAGCAAGTTGGTTTGCACAGTTACATCTTGTGCTGCTTCATTCAGACATTCCTCAAGCGTACGTACGCTATGGCCTACATTCAAGCCAATATCCCATAGCTGGCCAATGATGGCTTCAATCTGCTCATTAAGCACGTAATCATGTTGCTTTGGTAGCAGAATCAGCAAATCAATATCTGAGTATGGGAACAATTCTTCGCGGCCATAACCACCTACGGCAATTAATGCCACTCCCCCATGAATATTGGCTTTCAGCCATACCTGCTTTAGTAGTTTATCTACGAGTTGTGATTGTTTTTTTAAAAGTTGCGAGGTGTTTTTGTGTTGAAAAAAACTGGTTTCAAGCGCATTTCGTTGCGTTTTTAAATCATTACGCCAAGCTTGTATGGCTTGTTTTTTTTCTGGCATTTGGATTACAACTTAAGAAAATACGGGTTCGGCAGGAGAGCCGGCAGACAAGGTTAATACTTCAAAACCAGTTTTAGTTACCAAAACCGTGTGTTCCCATTGTGCTGATAGACTACGGTCCTTGGTGACAATAGTCCAGCCATCTGGCAATTGCTTAATATCGCGCTTACCCGCATTAATCATGGGTTCTATGGTAAAGATCATCCCTTCACGTAGCTTTAAACCTGCGCCAGGACGGCCATAATGTAATATTTGCGGCTCTTCATGAAATTTTTTACTGATGCCGTGTCCGCAAAACTCGCGCACCACGCTATAACCATTGCTTTCTGCAAAACTTTGAATAGTGTAGCCAATATCACCTAAAGTGGCTTCTGGCTTTACTTGGTGAATGCCCAGCCACATGGCTTGATAGGTGATTTCACTCAACCTTTTCGCTTGAATCGAGGTTTCACCTACATGAAACATACGTGAAGTATCACCGTGATAGCCATTTTTAATCACGGTCACATCAATATTCACAATATCGCCATTTTTTAGCACTTTATCACCTGGCACACCATGACAAATTTGGTGGTTCACTGATGTGCAAATGGATTTGGGGTAGGGCGTATGGCCGTCTGGCGCGTAATTTAACGGTGCTGGAATCGCTTGTTGTACATTGACAATGTAATCATGACAGAGTTGATCCAATTTCTCTGTGGTGATGCCGTGAACGACAAAAGGTGTAATGTAATCAAGCACCTCTGAGGCAAGCTTGCCTGCAACGCGCATTTTTGCGATGTCATCTGCGTTATTTATTGTGATTGCCATGGGTTTGATATTCAAACATTTCGATGCTGCATTTTAGCATAGCCAATTTTAAGTGAACTCGACAATCCTACGGTAAGCGCTACTTTTCTAGCGTTTTTTAGCAAATATAAAGCTAAATACGCCCTATATGCTATGAGCTAGCAAAGGAAAATGTTAAATGACAACAATACTTAACGATATAACTGCAACAGATATACGCACTTGGGTTGAATTTATCAGCACGGCTGATATCCCAGTGCTTAAGCAAACTGCGCGTGAAATTGTTCGCCTGCAAGAGGACGAGGATAAATTAAGCGCGCGCGCGCTGACATCTGCGGTGCTGAACGATCCGATGATGGTGTTTAGAGTGCTGAGTTATTCGCAACAACATAAAAGCAAACATCAATTGCAGGATTTGTTACAAGTCGAGCAGGCGATTCTTATGATGGGAACCACCACTTTTTTTCGTGATATTCCAGCCAATTATTTGGTTGAAGATGCGCTAAAGGACAATCTCACTGCATTAACGCACTTGCTAAGGCTTGTAAGGCGCGCACATCGTGCCGCGCATTTTGCGGCAGATTGGGCCACGCATCTGGCGGATCTGCATGCTGAGGAAGTACGTATTGCGGCTTTATTGCACGATTTATCTGAAATGCTAATGTGGTGTTTTGCGCCCGATAAAATGAATACCATCCACAATATGCAACATGCCGATAAAGCCTTACGTAGTCAGACTGCACAGCAAGAAGTGTTAGGATTTAAATTGCATGATTTGCAAAAAGAATTGGTAGAAGTATTTCAATTGCCGCCGCTACTTTCCAAGCTGATGCAAGATGAAGCATTAAATGAGCAACGCGTTAAAAATGTAACGTTGGCTGTTAATCTTGCGCGCCATTCTGCAAATGGTTGGGATGATGCTGCTTTACCAGATGATTATCATGATATTGCCGAGTTTTTGCGGATGGATATTGATAGAACCAAACGCATGATTGGCGTTCCTGCCGATGTTGCAAGAAATGAAGATTAAACTAGCAAACTCAATTAGTTAGTGTTATTATCCTGCCTCTGCAATTAAGCAGAAATCAATACATCATCCCGTACAGGGTGTTTGCAGCTTGTAAATTAAGCTTTAAATATTGTGGATGAGTGTAAATTTAACCCTTACATGGAGTAATACAATGTCAGTAACTATGCGTCAAATGCTTGAGGCCGGTGTTCACTTTGGTCACCAAACCCGTTATTGGAACCCAAAAATGGCTGAGTACATTTTTGGTGATCGTAACAAAATTCATATTGTAAACCTTGAAAAAACCTTGCCATTATTTGAAGATGCGCTTAAATACACGCGCACATTGGCAGCTAACAAGGGTCGTATTTTATTTGTAGGCACCAAACGTCAAGCGCGCGATATCGTTAAAGAAGAAGCGCAGCGCGCGGGTTGTGCTTATGTGAATCACCGTTGGTTGGGCGGTATGCTCACCAACTTTAAAACAGTGAAACAATCCATTAAACGTTTGCATGATTTTGATGCAATGTTATTAGATGGTAGCTTAGAAAAATTTGGTAAAAAAGAAGCGCTTGGTTATAAACGCGAAATCGAAAAATTAGAGCGTTCAATCGGTGGTATTAAAGAAATGGGCGGCTTACCAGACGCGATATTTATCATCGACGTTGGTCATGAAAGCGGCGCAATTACTGAAGCGGCTAAATTAGGCATTCCTGTGATTGGTATTGTGGATACGAACAACTCTCCAGATGGCGTGGCGTATGTGATTCCAGGCAATGATGACTCAAGCCGTGCGATTCGTTTATACGCACGTGGTATTGCCGATGCAGTGTTAGATGGCCGTGCCAATGCGATTACTGAGATGGTGAAATCTGCAAAAGAAGAAGAGTTTGTAGAATTGGCTAGCGTAGCTGAAGTTACAGTAGCTGCAGCCGAGTAATCAATCCACATTAAAACCCAGTTAAAAAGGGGCTGTGTGCCCCTTTTGCTATTAAAAAAATTAAGTTTTAGGAGCTAAAAATGGCTGAAATTACCGCAAGTATGGTAAAAGAATTACGTGAGCGCACTGATGCGCCAATGATGGACTGCAAAAAAGCATTAACCGAGGCCGAAGGTGATATGACACGTGGTGAGGAAATCTTACGTGTACGTTTTGGCAACAAAGCCAGCAAGGCTGCAGGCCGCGTGGCTGCTGAAGGTACGGTAGGCGTTTCAATTAGTGCCGATGGCAAGACGGGCGCAATGATTGAAGTAAACTCTGAGACAGATTTCTGCGCAAAAAATGAAGACTTTTTAAAATTTGTAGGCGAATTAGCTACTTTGGTTTCTACTAGTAATGCAGCGGATATTGCAGCAGTAAGTGCATTGGCAATGCGTGGCGCAACGGTTGAAGAAACCCGTGCCCAATTGGTCGGTAAAATTGGTGAAAACATCACGCCGCGTCGCTTTGTGAAAATAAGCGCCAAGGGTAAATTGGCTAGTTATATTCATGGCAGCAAAATAGGCGTGTTGGTTGATTTGGTAGGTGGTGACGATACATTAGCTAAAGATATTGCCATGCACATTGCAGCTGCAAAACCTAAATCGTTAGATGCTAGTGGCATTTCACAAGACTTAATCGATGCTGAACGTCGCGTAGCGATTGAAAAGGCTAAAGAAGCAGGTAAACCAGAAGCAATGCTAGAAAAAATTGCGGATGGTACTGTGCAGAAATTCTTAAAAGAAGTCACTTTGCTCAGCCAAGTATTTGTTAAAGATGACAAATTTACGATTGAGTCATTGTTGAAGTCTAAAAATGCTTCAGTAGCATCGTTTACAATGTTTGTGGTAGGTGAGGGTATCGAAAAAGCGGTGGTAGATTATGCGGCAGAGGTTGCAGCTGCAGCTAAAGTATAGACCTATCAATTTAAAAAGTGGACATTGAGTCCACTTTTTTTTCGCCAAAATTTAGGTAAACTATGCTTAAAAATTTAGGTAAAAACACCCAGTTTGTGATTAAATAAGCAAACTTAAATATCAAGGTAAAACATGGCTAAACCTGCCTACAAACGCATTCTACTTAAACTCTCAGGCGAAGCACTAATGGGCGATGATGCCTATGGTATCAACCGCACAACTATTACTAACATCGTAGAGCAAATTAAAGAAATTGTTGATTTAGGCGTTGAAGTTGGCGTGGTGATAGGTGGCGGTAATATTTTTCGGGGTGTAGCACCAGCGGCGGCAGGAATGGATAGAGCTACTGCCGATTATATGGGCATGCTGGCCACGGTGATGAATGCGCTGGCGTTGCAAGACGCAATGCGCCATATTGGTGTAGAGGCGCGTGTGCAAAGCGCACTGGGTATCGAGTTTGTAGAGCCTTATGTACGCGCAAAAGCGTTACGAGCGCTAGAGAAAGGCCGCGTGGTGATATTTGGCGCGGGTACAGGCAACCCATTTTTTACCACAGATACCGCAGCCGCCTTGCGTGGTGCGGAAATCGATGCAGACATCGTGCTAAAAGCCACCAAAGTGGATGGTATTTATACTGCCGACCCTAAAAAAGACAGTAAAGCTACATTGTATGAAACGGTGTCATTTGATGAGGCGATCGCTAAAAATCTAAAAGTGATGGATGCAACAGCTTTTACGCTGTGCCGTGATCAAAAGTTACCGATTGCAGTGTTTAATATTTTCAAAGTGGGTGCGCTTAAACGCGTGGTCTTGGGTGAAAATGAAGGCACGCGCGTCATTGTATAAATAATGGTTGGAGAAGTAAATGTTAGATGAAATTAAAAAAACAGCAGATTTAAAAATGCAAAAATCGCTAGAAGCGCTTAAAAATGATTTGGCGAAAGTGCGCACAGGACGCGCCCATACTGGATTGCTGGACCATGTGATGGTGGAGTATTATGGTTCGATGGTAGCGGTAAATCAGGTGGCAAATGTCAATTTAGGCGATTCGCGCACCATTAACGTTCAACCGTATGAAAAAAATATGATTGGCAAGATTGAAAAAGCCATTCGCGATTGTGATTTAGGTTTAAATCCAGCGACTAATAGCGATCTAATTCGCGTGCCGATGCCAATGTTGACGGAAGAACGCAGGCGCGATTTGACCAAAATCGTTCGCACTGAAGCAGAAGGCGCTAAAGTGGCGATTCGTAACATTCGTCGCGATGCCAATGACGCACTCAAAAAACTATTGAAGGATAAAGAAATCAGCGAAGACGACGAGCGCCGTGCACAAGATGAAGTGCAAAAAATGACCGATAAAGCGGTAATCGAAGTGGATAAACTTCTGCAGGTTAAAGAAGCCGATTTAATGGCAGTCTAATGGGTTTATTCTCCAGTTCTACGCAAACCATTCCTGCCTTGGCAGAGATACCACAACACATTGCTGTGATTATGGATGGCAATGGCCGTTGGGCCAGAAAGCGCTTTTTGCCGCGTGTAGCAGGCCATAAGCGCGGCGTGGAAACGGTGCGTAATTTGGTTAAGCAATGCGCAAAGCTCAACGTAAAATTTCTTACTTTATTTGCATTTAGTAGCGAAAATTGGCGGCGACCAGACGATGAAGTTTCATTTTTAATGGGCTTATTTATGGATGCGCTGAAGCGCGAAGTGGTTAAATTACATGAAAATAATATTCGCTTAATATTAATAGGGGATCGTAGCCGCTTTAACGATGAGCTGGTGAAGCAGATTGAAGCCTCTGAGCAACTTACCGAAAAAAACACTGGCTTAACTTTAACTATTGCCGCCAATTATGGTGGGCGCTGGGATATTTTGCAGGCAACCAACCGCATGATTGTTGCCAACCTTAATAAAAGTAAGGACTTTACTGAAGATGACCTGACGCCATATTTGGCCATGCATTATGCTACGGAGCCTGATTTATTTATTCGCACTGGTGGCGAAAAACGCGTGAGTAACTTTTTACTTTGGCAATTGGCTTACACGGAGTTTTACTTTACTGACACCTTATGGCCAGACTTTGATGACAAAGCATTTCAAGCAGCGATCGCCTCATACCAGCAGCGCGAGCGCCGTTTTGGCCGTACGAGTGAACAGTTAAGTAATGCTTAGCTTTTATTATGCTTAAGACACGCATTATCACCGCGTTGATATTGGCTGCTGGCTTTATTCCGGCCTTGTTTAAACTCCCTAACTTTTATTGGGCGTTATGTATGTTGTTGGTGACTTTGCTATCGTTACGCGAATGGGCGAGCATGGTTGGTTTTAATAAAACACAAATTTACAGCTATTTGGCTATTTCAGTTTTATTGGGATTATTCGTGCTTGCACGCTTGCTGTACAATAATTCGCACCATTTCTTTTTTCAATCCCTGCTAGTATTTTCAGTCGCTACGTTTTTTTGGACGCTTATTGTGCCTATTTGGCTTGCCAAACAATTTAGATTAAGCAATAGCATCGCCAAGGCGCTATTGGGGTGGCTCTTGATGCTGCCGCTTTGGCTGGCGCTGATTTGTGCAAAAATAGTCGACCCTATGTTGGTATTAGTATTACTTGCGACCATTTGGATAGCCGACAGCGCTGCCTATTTTGCAGGTAAAAATTTTGGTAAGCATAAGCTGGCACCCACCATTAGCCCGGGGAAAACCTGGGAGGGCGTTGCAGGCGCGCTCATTGCCGTGACATTGTTTGGCCTAATATTGCGATTTGGTTTTGATGTCAAAAATGCAGCGATTTTCCCTGCATTATGGATTTCCACTGGGTTTGGAGTGATCGGCGATTTGTTTG
The DNA here is from genome assembly GCA_025360485.1 of Methylotenera sp. GTDB lineage: Bacteria > Pseudomonadota > Gammaproteobacteria > Burkholderiales > Methylophilaceae > Methylotenera_A. The sequence goes on from JANYCB010000077.1 coordinate 17,819, forward strand.
AATCGATGATGAAACGCCAGGCCAACATTAAAGATAGCGGCGATTTATTGCCGGGTCACGGTGGCATTTTAGATCGTATCGATGGCATTATCCCCAGCTTACCGATCGCGATTTTGATGATTTATGTCTACAACTACTTCGTGGCGGCAACCTAATTGCAAAACGTTACCATCCTTGGTAGCACCGGCACCATCGGCCAGCAAACACTGGATGTAATTGCTCGTCACGCCAGTGAATATAAAGTTTATGCACTGACCGCCAACTCCAATGTTGATGCGCTTTTAAAGCAATGCATTGAATATAAACCTGAGATTGCGGTGCTGCTAGATGAAAAAACTGCGCAAGAGTTACGTGAAAAGTTAAAAAATCAAAGTAGCGTAACCCAAGTGTTGACGGGCATGAATGGCCTAGAGCAAGTTTCTAGCGATGACAAAGTAGATATTGTGATGGCAGCCATAGTCGGTGCCGCTGGTTTGAAACCCGCCATGGCTGCGGCAAATGCAGGAAAGCGAATTTTACTGGCAAATAAAGAGACGCTGGTAATGGCAGGCAACTTGTTTATGCAAGCGGTGAAAGCGGGTGGAGCAACATTACTACCTATTGATAGCGAACATAACGCCATTTTTCAGGTGATGCCGCCGCAACAACTACAACATTTAGCTGATGGGGGCGTTCGCAAAATCATCCTTACCGCATCTGGTGGGCCTTTTAGAACTTTTACCCAACAGCAATTAGAACATATAACGCCAGAGTTTGCACTAAAACATCCTAATTGGGTGATGGGGGCAAAAATCACGATTGATTCTGCCACCTTGATGAATAAAGGGCTGGAAGTCATCGAAGCGCATTGGCTATTTAATGCCAAACCAAGTCAAATTGAGGTTGTGGTGCATCCGCAAAGCATCATTCATTCTATGGTGGAATATGTGGATGGCAGCATTTTAGCGCAGCTTGGCAACCCGGATATGCGCACGCCTATTGCCTACGGGCTTGGTTACCCCAATCGAATCGAATCTGGCGTGAGCGCACTCAATTTGCTAGAAATTGCTAAACTAGAGTTCGAAGCACCGGATGTAAAGCGTTTTCCATGTTTACAGCTGGCTTATGATGCGCTCAATATTGGCGGCACGGCACCAGCAATACTCAATGCCGTCAACGAGCTTGCGGTTGCGGCGTTTTTAAATAAACAAATCCGCTTTTTAGACATTTCAATTTTGATTGCTAAAGCACTTAATAGTATTAAAGTTGCTCCTGTGACTTCGCTAGAACAGCTCATTGCTGCCGATACAGAGGCAAGAGGTTTTGCGCAATCCTGTCTAGCAAATTTAGACTCTAAGCGACTCTTGATAGCATGATCACACTTCTCTCATTTATCTTAACCATAGGCATTTTGGTAACAATTCACGAATACGGCCATTTTCAAGTGGCGCGATGGTGCGGGGTAAAAGTCTTGCGTTTTTCGATAGGTTTTGGCAAGCCACTTTGGCAAAAAACTTTTGGTAAAGATAAGACAGAGTTTGTGTTGGCAGCCATTCCGCTTGGTGGTTTTGTGAAAATGCTCGACGAACGTGAGCTGAAGGCCGAGCAAGAAGCAAATCCAGAAGAATCTCAAATCCAGTATTCTGAAGCCGACCTAACGCGCGCTTTCAATCGGCAAAGTGTGTGGAAGCGCATCGCTATCGTGTTGGCAGGGCCATTCGCCAATTTATTACTGGCAATTGTGCTGTATTGGATCTTATTCATGCTGGGTGTGACGGGTGTACGTCCCATTATAGGCGCCGTTGCTGAGAACAGTCCCGCATCTCAAGCCAGTTTAAAATCGGGTGAAATTATTCAAAAAATTGCAGGTGAGCAGGTTAAGAGTTGGCAAGATGCACGTTGGATATTATTGGAACAATCATTAGAAAGCAAAAGTGTAGAGATTGAAGCCATAAATAACAATAACGAGCTCATTCAACATACGCTTAGTTTTGAAAGCGTAGATAACGATGCTGAAATTGATGTATTAAAAAAATTGGGTATTGAAATGCTTAAACCAATGATCTCTGCGGTGATTGGCGAAATACTACCTAATAGCGCTGCAGAAAAAGCAGGTTTTTTGTCAGATGACAAAATATTGCAGATTGATAATGTTGCTATGACAGATTGGGAACAGGTAGTGAATACTATCAAAGACAATCCCAACAAGAAACTGCAGTTTGAAATTGAACGGGCACAAAAAATCCTACATATTAGCGCCACCCCAGAAGCGATAAAAGAAAATAAGAAAACCATCGGCAGAATGGGCGCAGGCGTGAAACTGAACAAAGACGATTTAAATAAGGTATTGATTGAGTTGCATTATTCGCCTATTGCTAGTTTGCAAAAAGCCGTCTACACCACTTGGGACACTTCGATTTTTACCTTAAAAATGCTCGGTAAAATGGTCACTGGTAAAGTCTCATTAAATGGTATTAGCGGCCCAGTGACGATTGCGACTTATGCAGGTCAAAGCGTACATTTAGGCATTAAAACATTTATAGGATTTTTAGCATTGGTGAGTATCAGCATCGGTGTGCTCAACCTTTTGCCAATTCCTGTGTTAGATGGCGGTCATTTGATGTATTATATAGCTGAGATTTTTAAAGGTTCGCCAGTCTCCGAGCAAATTATGCTGACTGGGCAAAAAATAGGATTTGGATTACTAGGTTTACTCATGACAATAGCAATTTTTAACGACTTTAATAGATTAATTGCGGGTTAGTAGTTTGTTTAAGACCCGTTATATTTCAACACTTATCATCGCTCTATTTAGCCATCAAGCAATGGCTCTAGAGCCTTTCGTCATTAAAGATATCCTTGTGGAAGGCTTACAGCGCACCGAGCCTGGTACGATCTTCACTTATTTGCCTGTGCAGGCTGGCGATGTCATGAGTGATGAAAAAGCCACGCAAGCAATTAAATCGCTTTATGGCACAGGGTTCTTTAAAGACGTGCGCATTGAGGCCGATGGTGATGTCTTAGTTATCACCGTGCAAGAGCGATCATCCATTGCTAAAATTGAATTTACTGGCAACAAGTCATTCCCGTCTGACAAAATGACCGAAGGCTTAAAGCAAATTGGTATTTCAGAAGGTTTGATTTTCGATAAATCTCAACTTGACCGCGCTGAACAAGAAATCAAGCGTCAATATTTGGCGCAAGGCAAATATGGTGCGACGGTCAAGACCGTGGTCTCGCCACTAGAACGCAACCGCGTCGCGGTACGATTTGAGATTGAAGAAGGCATAGTTGCTAAGATTCGCGACATTAATATTGTTGGCAACAACGCATTTACGACAGATGATTTACGAGCGGAGTTTCTACTAACAACGCCCAATTGGATGAGCTGGTGGAATAAGGACGATCAATATTCTAAGCAAAAACTTACCGCAGATTTAGAAGCGCTAAAATCCTTTTACTTGAATCAAGGCTATTTGGAGTTTTCAATCGACTCAACGCAAGTGTCGATTTCACCCGATAAACAGGATATTTTTATCACTGTGAATGTGACTGAGGGCGAAAAATATACGATTAGTGACGTTAAGCTTGCGGGTGAGTTGCAAGTGCCTGAAGAAGAACTTAAGCCATTGATTATAATAGAAAAAGGTGATATTTTTAATCGTCAAAAAATTACAGAAAGTAGCAAAGCGATCGGTGATAGATTAGGTAACGAAGGTTACGCATTTTCAAACGTCAACGCGATTCCGGAAATTAATAAAGAAAATCACACCGCTGCATTTACTTTTTTTGTGGACCCTGGAAAACGTGTGTATGTGCGTCGGATTAACCTAACAGGCAATACGCGTACGCGCGATTCTGTGTTGCGTCGAGAAATGCGTCAATTAGAATCGGCTTGGTATGCGGGTGATAAAATTAATCGATCCAAAGAACGTCTAAATCGATTGAATTATTTTGATACGGTTGATATTGAAACACCTGCCGTACCTGGCACTAATGATCAGGTGGACGTGAATATTAATGTGGTTGAAAAATCGACTGGCAGCATTCAGTTTGGTGCTGGCTTATCGAGTGCTGAAGGTGTGGTGCTGGGAATTACAGTTAACCAACCTAACTTTTTGGGTACAGGCAATCAAGTATCCGCCAACGTAAATTCTGGCAAAGTAAATACCACATATGCCCTTTCCTACACAGACCCTTACTTTACGCCAGATGGTATTAGTCGTGGTTTTGATGTATATCGCCGCGATGTAGATACACAATCATTGAATATCGCCACTTATAGCAGTAAATCTTATGGCGCTGGCGTACGGTTTGGGTTACCACTAGGCGAGAAAGAATTCTTATCAGCAGGCTTAACTGGTGACTTAACTAAAATTAATTTAACCAATCAAAGTCCTAAGCAATATTTAGACTACTGTCTTAACTCTAGTGGCTGTACCAGCAATTCGGTGCAATTGGATTTAGGCTGGTCATACGATTCACGTGATAGCACCTTATTCCCAAGTAAGGGTGTGTATCAGCGCTTAAGTGCAGAAGTTGCTTTACCAGTGCTTGATTTGGAATATTACAAACTTGAATACAAGCATACTTGGTACAAAAATGTTAAAAAGGATTTCACCTTAATGTTGAACGGTGAGCTTGGCTATGCGAATAGCTATGGCAGCAAACCTTATCCATTCTTTAAAAACTTTTATGTGGGTGGCGTTAATTCGGTACGCGGCTTTGATAATGGCGCTATTGGTCCGCGAGATATTGATCCCGCGACAGGGCTGGATTTCGCCGTGGGTGGTACTACACGTATCGTGGGTAATGCAGAGATTTTTACACCAGTTCCGTTTATTAAAAATTCTTCACAATTCCGCTTGAGCGCATTTGTGGATGGTGGTGATGTGTATGCTAAAGGGCAAGGTATTAGTTTAGGTGATATGCGTTATTCCGCTGGTGTCGGTATTAGTTGGTATTCACCTTTTGGTCCGTTAAAATTAGTGCTGGCAAGACCATTAAACGCTAAACCTGGCGATAGAACACAAACTCTACAATTCCAACTTGGATCGCAGTTTTAGCTAAGCGCATATTTAGGCATTAATTTAGAAGCTAAATTATTTCTGTTATAAATTTAATAGTAAAATGTCTGTCATTGAGCTTAGATGCTCAAAATGGTTAGGAGATTTAAATTGAATCAATTGTTAAAAACGTTAATGTTGGCTGGTTTATTGGCATTAGCTACTAGTTTGAATGCGGCTGAGCTTAAAGTTGGCTATGTACAGGTCGATAAAATTCTGCAAGATGCGCCACAAACGGCCGAAAGTGGTAAAAAGTTAGAGCGCGAATTCAGTCCACGCTCGCTAGAATTAGATAAAATGCAAAAGCAAATTCGTGATCTTGAAGCGACTTTAGATAAAGAAGGGGTGACACTTTCTGAAACTGATAGACGTAACAAAGAGCGCGATACCTCCAATATGAAAATTGAGTTTCAACGTAAACAACGCGAACTTCGCGAGGACATTAACTTACGTAAAAATGAAGAACTCTCAAGCTTACAAGATCGCATCAATAAAGCTGTACAGACAGTTTCAGAAACCGATGGTTACGATTTAGTGGTATATGGTGGGGTTGCTTATGCCAGCAAAAAAATTGATATTACCGATAAAGTATTGAAGTTGTTGGGTAAAAAATAGGCTCAATATTAAGTTGTATGATCACAATTTATGAGTCTCAATTTATCGCTTCAGCAAATCGTCGAACAACTAGGCGGTTCATTTACAGGAAATCCTGAAACTCAAATTGCTAGAGTAGGCTCTTTGGCGTTAGCGCAAGCTGGCGCCATTAGTTTTTTTAACGATACCAAATATACGACACAACTCAATAATACCGCTGCCAGTGCCGTCATTATTATGCCTGAGCATGGAGCGCTTACGACATTGCCCAAAATAATCACCGATAATCCATATGCTTATTTTGCTAAAGTATCTTTATTATTGAATCCAGTAAATAAAGCAACAGTTGGTATACATGTCAGCGCAGTTGTGGATTCCTCCGTCTATGTACCTGCAAGCTGCAGCATAGGCGCAAATGTTGTTGTCGAAGCAAATGTAGTATTTGGTAAAAACGTCATAATTGGTGCTGGTTGTATAATTGAACGAAATGCTAGCATTGAAGATAACACCGTTTTAGAAGCTAATGTGACGGTTAAATATGGCTGTCAAATTGGCCAAAACTGCCATTTATTTTCTGGCTGTGTGATTGGTAACGATGGTTTTGGTTACGCTGAAGAGGCAGGCGAAGACAATACAAAGTGTTGGGTAAAGATTCCGCAAGTAGGGCGTGTCATCATTCATAACAACGTTGACATTGGCGCCAACACCACTATAGACCGTGGCACTATTGATGACACTGTGATTGAAGAGGGTGTCAAGCTCGACAATCTTATTCAAATTGCGCACAACTGCCGCATTGGCGCGCATACTGTGATTGCGGGCTGCACGGGCATTGCTGGCAGCGCAATCATAGGTAAGCATTGCAAAATAGGTGGCGCGGCCATGATTCTCGGCCATTTGAGTATTGCGGACAATGTGACAATTTCGCCTGGTAGTATGATTATGCGCTCTATCAGCAACGCGGGCACTTATACTGCACTGATGCCCTCTCAAGAACACGAAGCATGGCTTAAAACGGCTGCGAATATTCGCCACTTAACGCAATTAACAGATAAAATAAAGACCTTAGAAGTTGCTATTGCTCAATTAACCTTGCAAAACCAAAGCAAACCCTCTAAAAATAAGTGATAGGGAAAATTATGTCAAATACCGCTGTAACTGCAACTAGTATGGATATTCATGAGATTCTCGATCATCTTCCACATCGTTATCCGTTTGTGCTAATAGACCGGGTAATTTCAATGGAACTAGGCAAAGAAATCACCGCACTTAAAAATGTGAGCATTAATGAGCCTTTTTTCCCAGGGCATTTTCCACATCATCCTGTTATGCCAGGCGTATTAATTGTAGAAGCGATGGCGCAGGCAGCAGCGATTTTGTCATTTAAAACAATGGGCGCAAAACCTACTGATGAATCTGTATATTACTTTGCGGGTATTGATAGCGCGCGCTTTAAAAAACCAGTCTCGCCGGGGGATCAACTTATACTGAACGTTAAAATTGATCGTATTTTAAAAGGTATCTGGAAATATACAGGCGTTGCAAGAGTTGATGGCGTTGTTGTTGCCGAGGCTAGCATGATGTGCATTTTAAAAACTATAGAGCATTGATTTATTTAATACTTATAAATAAATTAGATAAAATAATAAGTTAATGTAATACTTTAAAAATAAAATGCCCGTAAAAATTCACCCAACCGCGATTATTGATAGTAAAGCTGAGCTCGATTCCAGCGTAGAGGTTGGCGCATACACCATGATTGGTGCTGGCGTTAAAGTAGGCGCGAATACGCGTATTGGAAGCCATGTGGTGCTAAAAGGTCCGACAATAATCGGCAAAAATAACCAAATTTTTCAATTTTCGTCACTTGGTGAGCAACCTCAAGATAAAAAATACGATAACGAGCCTACTACGCTCGAAATTGGCGATAACAACACCATCCGCGAGTTTTGCACTTTTAACCGTGGGACTATACAAGACAAGGGCAAGACAAAGATAGGCAACGATAACTGGATAATGGCCTATGTGCATATTGCGCACGATTGCCAAATTGGCAACAACACCATTTTTGCCAATAACGCCTCGCTTGCAGGCCATGTAGATGTGCATGATTATGCAATTTTGGGTGGCTTCACGCTCATTCATCAGTTTTGCAAAATTGGTGCACATGTCATTACTGCGGTAAATACAGTGGTATTTAAAGATATTCCACCCTATGTAACAGCAGCAGGATATGATGCTAAACCACACGGCATCAACGCAGAAGGCCTTAAACGTCGAGGATTTAGTGCTGATACCATCATGCAGATTAAGCGTGCCTACAAAGCGCTGTATCGCAATAACTTAACATTAGAAGAAGCCAAAATTGAATTGGTCGAGATGCAAAAAAACTGTAATGAAATTGCATTACTAACAGATTTTCTAAACGTTTCAACACGCGGCATCGTCCGCTAGAACATTTAATATGCCAAAAATAGCAATAGTGGCTGGTGAAGCCTCTGGGGACTTGCTGGGGTGTCATTTAATGCGCGCATTAAAAGCGCAGCGCAATGATTTAACTTTTATCGGCATTGCAGGGCCAAAAATGATAGGCGAAGGCGCTAAGTCGCTACTTCCAATCGAAAAACTCTCTGTGCGCGGTTATGTTGAAGTCATCAAACATCTGTATGGGTTGCTCAAATTACGCCGCAGCTTGCTCAAGCAATTATTAGCAGAAAAACCTGATATTTTTATCGGCGTTGATGCGCCAGATTTCAATTTTTGGCTTGAGCGCAAACTCAAAAAACGCGGTATTCCCACTATTCATTATGTTAGTCCTTCAATCTGGGCGTGGCGTGGAGGGCGCATGGGCAAAATCAAGCGCGCCGTATCACATGTGCTCGCACTATTTCCTTTCGAGCCAGCGCTATATGAGGCCGCTGGCGTACCTGTGACTTACGTTGGGCACCCGCTGGCAGATGAAATACCGCTGCGACCCAATAAAACCGAGGCGCGTGACATACTTAAAATTGAAAAACACAAATTAGTGATTGCTATGTTGCCTGGCAGCCGCCAATCGGAGGTGAAGCAGCATGCCGATTTTCTTGTAAAAGCAGCACAGATTATTAGCAAAAATAACGCGGATGCGCAGTTTTTAGTGCCTTTGATTACGCGTGAAACCCGCCAGCTATTTGAAACCGCTTTATACAACAATATTAGTCACAATCAAGCCAACCTAAACAATGATGATGGCCCAGATGAAAGGCTTGATTTAAACATTCTATTCGGCCATGCGCACGATGCCATGGAAGCCGCAGATATGGTGATTGTTGCTTCTGGCACCGCCACGCTGGAGGCCGCACTGTTAAAGCGCCCCATGGTGATTACTTACCGCATGCCAACTTTAAGCTGGTGGATACTCAAGCGCATGAATTATCTGCCTTATGTTGGATTGCCCAATATTTTAGCAGGGAAGTTTTTAGTGCCAGAGTTATTACAAGACAAAGCCACGCCGCAAAACTTGGCCGATACGGTAACGCGCTTGCTGGATGATGCAGAATATTTAAAAGAAATTAAGCAGGAATTTACCGATATTCACCAAACCTTGAAGCAAAATAGCGCTAAAAAAGCCGCTTCAGTGGTGTTGAGCTACTTGTAAAACACCTTGCTCGTCATTCTGAGCGTAGCGAAGAATCCAATGTGGCTCTG